>JAZOOC010000183.1:0-5548 GCA_045654825.1 Clostridia bacterium
CGTCGGGTTCTTCCCCCGGCTCTCCAGAACCTACCGGAACCACAAAGTCATCCGGGAACATATTTGTTGTAAGCTGAGGATAAATTGCAGAGGTTTTTGTCCATGTTGATAAATCATATCCCGAAACAAGTCTTGAAGTAACATTTTCAGAAACTGTCCAGCTCGCAACATCAGAAGCTGTTACTTTTGTATATGCAGTTGCACCATTAGTATCTTTATATGTTGCTGTTCCTATATATCTGTTATCTTTAAATGATACTTTATTAAAGCCTGCACCCTGTGTTGCTATAGGATATGAGCCTGTTGCACCTGTTATTTTTCCTGCATTATAACATCCGTATACTCTTGTTGTATCAGTATTATTAACATTATTATAAGGATAAGCAAAGATACCTGCAGCCATACCCTTGGTTGCTGTAATCTCTCCAACATTGAAGCAATTTACAATCATAGGAGGTGTCGTTGTATTATAGGTATAAGGAATACCTACTATACCTGCTGTGCTGTATCCTGCAGATATTTTACCTGCATTGTAACAGTTATAAACTATACCGCCATCTAATCTACCAACAATACCTGTTATATAGTTACCAGCTTCAGGACCTGTTATTGTACCAAAGTTTGCTGAATTAACAATCGATACAGGAACTTCCGCTATACCAAGGATTCCGTTAGCGAAATTTTTTGCACCTGTAATTGTACCGTAGTTTTTACAATTAATAATAACCGAAGACGAGCCGTTTGCTCTTCCTGCGATACCGCCAATATTCTCATTACCATTTATTGTAACTCTGTTAACGACATTTTCTATATGAGTGCCTTGAATTACACCGGCAAGACCTCCTATATAATATTTTGTAGGAGCATTAATGACACCTGCTATATCGATGTTTTTAACAACCGCATTATATAAGCCTTCAAATAATCCAATATAGTTATTATTTTCTCTTGTTGCATAAACAGTAATTGTATAATTGCCACCCTCTGTTTTAATACCTGCAAGCTTACCATAGAATGAAAATGGTGAAGTTATTGGGTTTTCAGGAGTACCAACCTGTATATCTTTAACAAGATAAGCAACCGCTTTGGAATTTGATTTTAATGCAAGAAAGTCTGCTTCGCTACGAATTACAATACCTTCGCCGAATTCACCAACATATGTATCTCCGATAATTTCTTCATCATCGTCACCCGGTTCTTCGCCCGGTTCATCGGGATCAGGTTCTGTTGATGCAACAGGATAAGGATTTGAAACAAGGTCAACATTTCCTTCGGAATTGATTGTCCATGCTGACACAGGATAATCTTCTAAAATTCCTGTTATACCTGTTGTGTCAACTGTCCAAGCAGAAACAACATCTGCAGTTAATTCAGAAACTAAAGCAGCGCTATTGTCTGCAGTGTATGTTGTATCATTAACAGTATAACGATTATCTTTCATTACGGCTCTGCTACCAGAAGGTACTGCAATCGGATAAACATTAGTTCCAACTATTTTTCCAGCATTATAGCATCCATATATTTTCGTATCACCGGTTGCTGCCAAACCATAGAACCCAGCAACATTACCGGTTGCTCCGGTTGCAGTAATTGTGCCTATGTTGTAACAATTCAATATCGTACGGGTTGCGGTTGTATCTGCTGTAAGATAAACACCAACAACACCACCTATGTAATTAGGACCTGACACTGCGCCTGCATTGTATGAGTTATAAACAATACCTGCATTAAGAGTACCGATTATACCGCCGTTATAACCGCTATTTCCGGATACTGCACCGAAGTTAGCAGAATTAACGATAGTACCATTTGAAACTGCACCTACAATACCTGCTGACATATAATTGCTTGCGGTAACAGATCCATAGTTTTTAACATTAATTAATGTTGAACCTTCTTTTATTTCTCCGGCTATACCGCCAACAAATTTGTAACCGGAAACAGCTATACGGTTAACAACATTTTCAACATATCCGCCGAACATTCTTCCAACGAGACCACCGGTGTATTCTCCTGCGGAAGATGAAATACTTCCTGTTAATTCTATATTTTTAATAACAGCACCTGTTGAAATAGATGTGAACAAGCCGAATGTTCCTGCTGTTGAAGTTGCATTAACATTGATTGTATATAAATCATCAGCATTTGTACCAATCAATTTGCCGCCGAATGCAAAAGGCACATACCCTTCGCCAAGATCTATATCTGCACCGAGATATGCGGTTTTAGTAACATTATCTTTAAGCCACAAAAATTCGTCTTTTGTGGTTATAAGATAACCTGCGCCTTCAGAGCCTTCATAAGCCTGAGGTGCTGCAGCTGCGGGGAATGAAAAAGTAAACAACATTGTTGATAACATAGCGATAGTTATCATTAATGATATTAATCTTTTCATAGTAATTACCTCACTTAATTTTTATTTATTGTTTTATATTTCTTCTTATCTTCTTATCTTCTTTTTAGAAGCCTAAGCGTTTATGAGCATCGTTATAAATTTTAACAATTTCATCTTCGCCGAGCTTTTTAGCATTGGCAAGCCAATCGTTCCACTCTTTGTCGCCGTAGCTTTTATCAACAATATATTTGAACATAAATTCTTTAAATCTGGTGATAAGAGAATTTCTTATATCGTTAATTTTTTCCTGATCGCCTTTATCGAAAGAAAGAACAGGATCTGCGGGCTCATAATTATCGAGAGTGTTTCCGATGTCCTGAGCTTCTTGTTCTCTTTCGGTATAGTTGAAGTAGCAGGAGCGTTTATCCATTCTTCTGTATGTACCCTGCATAAACATTCCGTATTTTTCTTCAAGGTCTGTAATTTCTACTTTTTTACCTTCTTCAAATTCAAGATATCTTGCTTTGCCGTTATCAGCAATTTCGTATGTTTCGCCTTTGATACCAAGTGTCATTAATTCTGCACCTGCATCGGAATACATAAAGTCCATAAGCTTCATAGAAAGCTCTTCTTTTCCGTTTTTGGCAACTGCTGAGAAGCTGGGAAGAACTTTAACGAGTGTTATAATTGATTGCTTGGGACCGATAGGATTACCGTATCTTAAATCGTAGCCTTCAATCTGAGACTGAGACTGGAACATATCAAGTCTGCCAATCCAGTCAAATGTAACAAAGGATTTATTTGAAGTCATTTTAGAAGTCCAGTCAGCCTGAGTACAGGTTAAAAATTCAGGATCGATAAGACCTTCGTTATAAAGCTTCTTTAAGAAATCAAGCATATCTTTCATAGCAGAGTCGGTATCAGAATATTTCCATACCTTTTCTTCTTCGTTAAAATACATATCGTATCCAACGATACCCCAGCTTGTTGAATATGCGTTGATAAGAGCATCGCCTGTTTTTGAACTCAAGGGAACTGAATCAGGTTCTTTTTCCTTTAAGGTTTTTAATGCCTGATAAAATTCTTCGGTAGAATTCCACATTTCAATTCCGTATTTGTCAAAAATATCTTTTCTGTATAATACACCGTGATTTACATCTCTTGATGTATCATACAAGGGTAAGCCGTAAAGCTTTCCGTCAGAAGCAGCATAGGATTTGAAAATCCAGTTATCCTCTGCACCCTCGCCGAATAATCTTTTAAAGTTGGGCATACTGTCGATATGGTCGTTAACCGCTGCGAAAGCCCCCTGTGCCGCAAGATCATTCAGGCCGTAAATTCCGTTTGTTATTCCGTCGCCGATTATTTCAGGAAGGTTTTTGGAAGCAACAACAACCTGTATTTTTTCAGCAAATGAAGAAACAGGAACAGATTCAAGCTTAACATTAAGTCCTGTTATCTCACTTAACTTATCAAATATGTAAGTTGAAGTGCTTTGGGTCTGGTTAATACCGAGGTAACGGATTTCTTCACCGTTTCCAAACGGAACGGTAAGTCCGCCGGTATCACCGATTTCGTAGCTTAAGTTTGCATTAGAGGATTTTCCCGAGTTATTTCCACAAGCAGAAATACCGATAACCATACATACAATCAAAAGCATTGATAAAACTTTTTTCATCTTTGATCTCTCCTTTAATTATTTTATTTATTTTGTTAATTGCTACATTAGTAATTTATATTATACACAAAGATTTTAAAATTCCAATGGTTATATTTGTTAAATTTACCTGTCATTTTTTAACATATTCTTTTCTTATGAAATATGATGGAGTACAGCTCCATGCATGACAATAACTATTAACAGAAATTCCGTTATAGGGAGAAAATCGTGAATTATTCTTATCATATGCTTCCCAGAAGCAGTCAGTATCCGTTTCGAGCATTGCTCCCCAATAGTCTTTTATAAACGAAAGACCTTCATTTTTCATAGAATTTTCATACATTGCCTGGATTAAATAGTGAACAAGATAGGGAGTTTTTATCTCTTCATACATTTTTTTCTCTAATACATTTTGTAAAATTTTTCTATTTTTTTCATCGGGTAAAACATCAGCTAATACTAACCAAATTTGGGATGCACAAGCAGCTTTGTTATTTAGTTCAAACAAGTCATTATCTTCATTCCAAAGGGACAAAGCGGCTTTTGTTGTCAATTCAATCCAGTCGTTAATCATGATGATTTTTTCACTATCAGAAAGAATTTCAGCAAGCTTTTTAAGCTGCTTTAACGCATAAACCAAAACCCCCTGTGTTGGTGCCTGTTTATTCAAATCCTTCTGCCAATCAATGAAGCTCCACCATTCACCCGGTTTATCCTGTATCAGCCCGTTTTTCCCTACATTTTCCATTACAATTTCCGCTTGTCTTATACATATGGGAAACAATTCTTCAACTAAAGCTTTGTCTTCGGTATAACAATAATAGTCATATACACAGGAAATATACAGTAAAGAATAGTCTGCAAGATAAATATTTTCTGTTTCCTGTTCAACAATTCTATTAAGGCAGGCAAATACTGCCCCATCTTTTCTTCTTATACCCGAAAAAAGATATAAGCATCTTTTGAATAAATCGATATTATTAAATGTAAAATAATTTACAAGTGACTGCAATCTTAAATCTCCCAGCCATAATCTCTGGTCTCTTTTCGGTCCGTCCTCAAACACACTCTGCATACATCCCTGCATAGTTTTCACCGACACATCATCAATTCTTTTTAAGTCCTCCGGTAATTCTACTTTTATAAGCTTACTCATATCCGCAGAAGATACAGAATAAATTTTAAGATTTTCAAAACCGCAGCTATAATTTTCAGATATTCCAAGAACTTCAATTTTAACATATCTAAAAGCATATCTTCTTGGTAATTTAATAATATCGCCGGGTTTGTCTATATGTATATATTCCTGCTGGATCCAACCTGCACTAAGCCAGCCTTTATATGTTGTAAAATCCTCTTTAAAATCATATAGAGATTCGCCGAATGATATTTTCAAAAATAACGGTGCATCAAATATCCCACTTTTAAGCACAGGCTTAAATTCAAAATATCCAACATGGTGATCTGAAAAGTCGATAATTACACTACTTCCATGAGAAAAACACATTCGGGAAATATCATCAAACCCGATATGGTTTTTAGGCGTAAACATC
>JAZOOC010000184.1:0-5018 GCA_045654825.1 Clostridia bacterium
AATATATGCAGGATAAAAAAATTGATTATAGCACTGAACTTTTAAAAAGCGGAAAATATTCGGTTAAAGATGTTGCAACAACACTGAATTATGAGTCCACACAGGCTTTTTCAAAAATGTTTAAAAAATATACAGGTTACACTCCAAGTGAATATATTGCAATTAATTATAACGGAGAACAGAATTGAGTATAAAAAGTATAAAGTGCCGTATGGTATGAGATAACCTGTCAAAGATGAATTGAAAATGCAAAATTCAGTGCGGATATAAACACAAAACATTAAGATGTTGACGGTTGTAACTCAGATAAAATATGTCATAATTGAGACAAACAATAGGGTGGATATTGATATGAAAAAGCAGATACTTAATATAGTTAATTTCATAAGAGCGGTTGAGCCAAGAGATTTAAAAAAGGATTTATTTCTGCCGGTAAAAGAGCAGGCAAGACTTATAAACGAAAATGGTCTTAAAGGTACTTTCCTTGTTCAGTACGATGCACTTATAGATAATAAATATACCGATTTTTTAAAAACTCTTCCGGAAGGACAATTTGAAATTGGTTTGTGGTATGAAGTTGTTCAGCCTTTGTGCGAGGATTGTGATGTTAAATGGACAGGAAGATATTCATGGGATTGGCATTGTCATTGCGGAACTCCTGTCGGATATGATTTAAAAATAAGAGAAAAATTAATAAAGCAGGCTTTTGATAAATTCAAAGAAATATTCGGATATTTTCCCAAAGTATTAGGGGCATGGCTTTTTGATACACATACTTTAAGATTTGTTAATGATAATTATTCCTTGGATGCACTCTGCTGCTGTAAGGAGCAATACGGAACAGATGGTTATACATTATGGGGCGGAGTATACGGACAAGGCTATTATCCTTCGAAGAATAACTGGTTTATTCCTGCAGAAAGTGAAAATACAAGTATTAATATTCCTATGTTCAGAATGTTAGGGTCTGATCCGGTTTACCAATACGATTTTGGACTTGATTTGGAAAACGGAGCTGATCCTGTTCAGAAAGTAATCTCTCTTGAGCCGGCCAACAAAGAGGGCGGAGCTAATAAAAAATGGATAGACTGGTATCTCAGAGAGAATTTTAACGGAAAATGTCTTTCTTTCGGATACGCACAGGCTGGTCAAGAAAACAGCTTCGGATGGCCGGCGATGGACAAACCTCTTACATACCAGATGAGAAAATTCAAAGAAATGGCAGATGCCGGAAAAATTGAGGTTATTACTTTAGGAGAAGCGGGAAAATATTTTAAAGAAAGCTTCCGGGAGACTCCTCCTTCAATAATTTATGCAGAAAATGCTTATGATAATGATAATATCAGTTCTTTCTGGTATTCATGTAAAAATTACCGCATCAATCTTTATGCATCCGAGGGCAGAGTGTGGATAAGAGATATTCATCTTTATTCAGACATAATCAAGGATGTCTATGATGAAAAAATCTGTATAGGTAACGATGCTTCATATGAAGCTCTTCCATTCATAGACGGTAACCGTTTCAGCGGAAACGGAATTCTTTGCAGGGCATATCCGTTTGTTGCGGATAAGGAATATACTTTTGAAAGAACAGAGTATAAGGAGCTTAATAGTAATACTGCCGAACTTGTTTTTGACGGAAAAAACGGTAAGCTCATATTTACCCTCTCACCTGAAAAAATACAGATTTATGCTGATAAAGCGGATGGATTTAATATAGTCTACGGAAACTCTAAATTGCAGATTCCGCATATAGAAACTTCTGAGAAATTGATTAATATTTCTTATAATAATATTTCGTATGCTCTTAAGTTGGAAAAGGGGAAAATGGACGGATTAAAACTTCTTGTTGAAGATAACTGTGCAGTAATTAACTGTTTCGACTTATTCTGTGACTGAAGAGTGCTTTGAATATTATAAAATGCTTTGTTTGTAAGTATAGAACTTACCTCAAATATAATTATAAATCATTTCTGTAATTGAGCATTATTTATGTACAATTTTCCATTGTCATAAAAATTCAATAATGTTATAATTTGAATAAAAATATCTAAGACGGTAGGTGTCCATATCCGCGCAGTCAATTGCATTCTTATTTTTCAGATGATATAATATAAAAAAGCATAAGATAAGATTAATAAATTAAAGATCTGACATTGGTTTTATATTGAAAAAAAGATAAGTGAGGTTTTTGTTATGCTTAAGAAATTTTTAAAGGGAATAATTGTTGTTTCGTTGATGATTATAATGGTTTGTGCAGTAAGCATTTCTGCTTTTTCATACGAACCCTATATATCACCTGGAGAACTTAAAACAAAAACAATTAATTTTTTCGATTCCAATGGAGAGAGGTTAACTTCTCTTGTGCCTGGTGAGATTACAGTATCCACTACGGCAAAATCTTTTGTTGGAAACAAGAATGCAACATTAGTTGTGTGTGTATATGAAGATAACGAAATGGTAGCTTGTAACACCGAGTGTATGAAATCGTTTGTTTTTGGGAAAGTGGAGCCTCTTGAAGCAGTTGTTAGTGTTCCGCAAGGTGCAGACAGCTTGGTTGCTTTTGTATGGGACGATACATCAAGCCTTTTTCCATATACTCAGAGTGCAGTTTTAAATAGCAATAATGCTGAAGTAAAAACTATTCTTCTGGACGGTGTTCCTATTAATAACTTTAAAAGCGAAACAGAAAACTATACAGTTTCTCTGAATCCCGGATATATGACTTACCCTGAGATTGTAGTAAATACAAAAGATGCTTCGGCACAAGTGGAAATAACTAATACTCCATTTGAAGATTTAATCCCGGTAAGCAATATCAGCGTTAAAAACGGAAATTCCGAAAAGAACTACATAATAACTTACGAAAAGGAAGAACCATCGGTATTTGATGCAAAAATCAATGTTGATAAAATAAAAAACACAACAGGGGTGGATATACCTTCTGCAAGTCAGAAGGTAACAACAGATGTTTTAAGAGACCCTGTTACAGAGTCACCAACTCTTGTATTCAATAACAGAACAGATATTGTTTATGAATCTGTTCCTGAGACTCTTCTTGGAGCTACTGCAGTTCAGGTTACAAGAGATTTAGCAAAAGAACTTCCGGCTAACTATGATTATTCATCTTATGGAGATATGATGGAGTTTAAAGTTAACCGTTCCTGTGATGTTTATATACATATTGATAATCCTTCAGCGTTCAGCTGGCTCAATGCAAATGGTTTTATGATCACGGATGTTAAGGTAAAAAGATGGGGGTCGGAAGTAACTATGTATAAAAAAAGTGTTACTGTAGAACCCGGTGGCGAAGCGACAGTTTCGCTCGGATATGTAAAAGGCGGTACAAGTGAACCTACAATTCTTGTTAAATTCCTTGATAAATTACCGGATAAAGAGCTGATTGAAAACGCAAAAATATATAAAAACACTGATAATTCTTTTATAGCAAATGTGGAGATTTTGAAGAATATAGAGAAATATAGCTTTGCAGATGATTCTCTTGAAGGTACTGCGTTGTATGCCGAAAGTAATCTTGTTAACAAAAAGAAAGCATTTACAGCATCCTGGAGAAATTACTATCTTCATTTCTGCGATACCCTTGCCGGCTCAGATTATCTTAAGCTTGGATATACATGGCAAGATATAACCGGTTCAGGCTCTGTTCCATATTACTGCACATTTGATCTTACACGCAATGCAACTTTATATGTAAATATGTGGAACTTCGCGTATAATAAAGATCTGCTCTATAATACAAATCCGTGGCTTTCAGGATATAACTGGATTGATGAGGATCAAGGCTTTGAAGTTGGATATATAAAAGACGGTTCCTTAACTACAAAGAAATTCGGATTTTATAAAACATATACTGTAGAGCCGGGTGAAACAGTAACAGTTAAAGTAGGACCGTTTGTAAATCCGACTAATGGTGATCAGTATACCTTCCCGATGATTTTTGTTAAGGCGGACTAACAGTGATGAAAAGAATTATATCTCTGACACTTGTATTTTTCTTTTTGTTATCTTACATCCCGGGAATATCATCGCAATCTGAAGTGGATTCATTTCTTACACAAAATGGATATGAGTTTCCTGCGGTTAAGCCGCCATCCGGACATCCAAGAGTTTTTTTTACAGCTAATGATATAGATAAGATAAGGAAAAACTTAAGTCATTCTCAAAATACAGCAATGTATAATACAGTTGTAAACAAAAGCAACTTATATACAAATGGCATACTTCCTAAGAAATCTGAAGAGGCAACAACTAATTACAATCCTTCATATGTTGAAATAATGGAGTCTTGTGCGTTGTTATATATTCTTGAGGGGAAAACAGACTTAGGGAAAAAAGCAGTATCAATTGCAAAAAATCTTCTTAGTACTCTTGAAAATAAACCAAATACCGATCAAGCTACACGATTGGGTGGAAATGTTATATTTTCTGCATCATTGGTATATGACTGGTGCTATCCGTTGCTTTCAGACGGTGAAAAAGATGAGATAATTGCTAATATATTAAAATATGCTTCCCTTATGGAAATCGGATGGCCTCCTGAAAAAGGAGGGGATGTTCTCGGTCACAGTGCAGAAGCGCAGTTGTTAAAAGATTTGCTCGCGGCAGGAATAGCAGTATATGATGAAAATCCTGATATATACAATATGGTTGCCGCAAAGCTTATTTCGGGACTGATTCCTTCACGAGAGGCTTCATACGAGTCGTATTTTTTTACAGAAGGTGTTTCGTACGGAAGTTTCCGATATGTATTTGAGCTTATGTGTTCTTATCTTTTTAAAGGGATAGGATATAAAGCTTTTTCGGATAAACAGAAAAATCATGCTTACGGAATGCTTATGTCAAGACGTCCTGACGGTAAGTATTTTTCTACGGGCGATGACGTAACAAAATATATTAACAAATATGACAATACATACTGTACCGCTTATTTCCTCGCAGGAAATTTGTATAATGATTCGCTGATAAAAGGAGAATATTATAAAAGTATGAACGGTCAT
>JAZOOC010000185.1:0-3088 GCA_045654825.1 Clostridia bacterium
TTGAAGAAAACAAACTTTTAATAAAAACTGAATATCCGCTAAAAGAGGCAGAAATTTTATTATCTTTTGTTCCTTCTGAAATATTAATAAATGATATTAAGATACCCTTCAAATGCAATGACCGTTGTGTTACTTTTGATGTGGATGCTTGCGGTGAAATATTAATTAAAATATAAAAATTGGCTGTTTAAAGAGCGATATGCTCTTTAAACAGCCATTAATTTTTTTAATTATACTAATGCTTACCAAAATAACTTTTAGCTTTAGCCCTGTATTCGGTCGGGGTAAGGTCCGTAACGAGTTTAAATGTTTTATTATACGATTTCTGATTAACAAATCCAACATGTTCGGAGATCTTGGATATTGGCAAATCAGTATGCTCCAAGAGACTCAAAGAGCGATTTATCCGTTCTATTTGCAGATAATTCATAGGAGTAATGTTAAAGTTCTTTTTGAACTGCTTTGAAAAATGTCCTTTTTCCATATGCATTATATTAGCCATATCGTCAATAGTTATTTTGCTTGCAAGATTTTTTGAAATATAATCAAGCAACACAAAAAATCTTTCTTGATTTTTTGTGTGAAGATTGATTTTTCTGATATCCGGGAAGATGTTTTTTTCAGATTGCCTTTTAAGGGAAAGAAGCAACTCCATGATTTTAACAATCAGCATTGAATTGTCGTAATATGAATTATCGTATTCCTGAATTATGGAATTTACAATTTCAAACAGGAAATTATTAGTATCGTTTATTACATCCGGAAGAGAATTTATAATGGACATAAATTCCTTTTGCTCCGCATGGAATTTTAACTCATAAATTTCACATTTATAAGGCTCTTCCATAATTATTTCGTGAAATACACCTGGTTTTACCAAGTATATACAATTGGGTGACATAATATATTTGTTTGAATTTATCGCTATATAGGTATTGAATGCATTGACTACATAAATGTAATGACAAAAGTCATGGGTATGACCGATAGTAGACTTTTCAAACCTTTTTTGACTGAACTGCAAAAGAGGGGTGTTCAGCTGATATCCTATTGGATGGGAAGGACTTTCTTTGTCAGCAGACAGCGATGAGTCATAAAAAATTTTAGAATTTTCAATTACTTTAATTCCGAAATCCAACATTTGTCATTTCTCCTTCCATTTTTACCAATTATGAGTATAGTATAACAAAATGTGGAAAAAATAGTCAACTTTTTTAAGCAAAATGCCATTATTAAAGAAAAAAAAGACAGTATAAATACTTGTGTAAAATATGAAATTAAAATAAAATTTATAATATAAAATAGTGTAATGCGAGGTATTGTATGAGTAAACTGAAATTTTGCGATTATGAAATATTATCCGCAGATTTAGGAGAAGAAAATCTTATGCCGGATATTAAAAATATTGAATATATTCATGCAGGCTTCACGCTTTCTGAAAAAGTTCGTGAGGAAGATAAGAAATATTTCGGAAAAGGAATGATAAAAACAATACTTCCTTATGGAATACAGGATAACTACAACAGGGAAAGAAAGCCAAGAAAATTTAAAGCGGCAATTCTTGAAAATGAGAATTTAAAGGCCGTATTCTTACCTGAGCTGGGTGGAAGATTGTGGTCCTTATATCATAAGAAATTAAAAAGAGAGTTATTGTATGTAAATCCCGTGTTTCAGCCCGGAAATCTTGCTATCAGGAATGCCTGGTTCAGCGGCGGGGTTGAATGGAATATTGGTATTAAAGGTCATAATCCTTTAACCTGCTCTCCAATGTATGCAGCTGAAACAACAGATGAGAGTGGTAATCCGGTTTTGAGAATGTATGAATATGAAAGAATAAGAGGATTATCATATTATATGGATTTCTTATTGCCGGAGGGATCAGAGGTTCTTTATGTAAAAACCACGGTTGAAAACACATCAGACGAAGATAAATATATGTATTGGTGGTCTAATATTGCAGTTCCTGAAACTGCCGGTACAAGAGTTGTGGCTCCTTGTGACGAGGCTTTTATATCTTCTTATGGCGAAAATAAATATTATGTCGATATGATCAGTGTTCCTGTGCCGGAGGGTTCTGATACTGATATTACATATTCCACTAATGTAAATCGCTCGCAGGACTATTTTTTCAGAATAGATAAGAGTGAACGCAAATGGATTTCTGCTATAGAGAGTGACGGTGTAGGGCTTATACAGTTTTCAACACCTGAACTTATCGGAAGAAAGGTATTTGTATGGGGTCAGGGTCAGGGAGGCAAAAACTGGAGTAACTGGCTTTCAGGAAAACCTGTTCCTTATATTGAAATACAAGCCGGTCTTGCAAGAACTCAGCTTGAACATATAACAATGAAAAAAAACTCAACACTAAGTTGGGTAGAGGGATATGCAGCAGCAAAAATTTCTCCCGCTCAAATTCATGGAGATTATAAAACAGCAGTATTTGCCGTTGAAAATTATATTGACAGTATTAAACCGTCGGACAGTATTATGGTTAAGAAATTTGAAAATTTCAAAAAATGCGAAATTGTTCAAAATGCTTCCGGATGGGGATATGTTGAAAATCTTATTCGAAAAAAGGAAAATAAATCACCGGTATCAAATACGGTTTGCTATCCGGAAACAGCACTAAAAAATGAAGAAAAAATATGGGTTGATTTCATAAATAGCGGTTATATGCGAGAAGAGAGCCTGGAATATCCGCCACTAAGTTATCATGTGTCAGAATTTTGGAAAGATTTATATGAAAAGCAAATTCAAAGCAACAAAGCAAATTCATATATGTATCTTCAGTACGGAGTAAATAAATATGCTAACGGAGATGTTGACGGAGCTTATGAGTGCTTTTTGAAATCCTGTGAATTGAAACCTAATCCATGGGGATTCAGAAATCTTTCAATGATTGAGAAAAATGAATATGAAAATTTTGAAAAAGCAGTCGAATTTATTGAGAAAGCAATTTCTATAAATTCATCATACAGAGGTTTAATAGTAAATTGTGCTCAGGTTATGCTGGGAGCAGGTAAATATGAACGCTGGCTTGAAATATTTGATACTCTTTCCAAAAATTTGAAAAAGGACGGCAGACTTC
>JAZOOC010000186.1:0-4312 GCA_045654825.1 Clostridia bacterium
TATTCATTCCGGCAAAGGAATAATTGCATTCAGTAATAAAATTTATTCCATAGAAAGAGGAAGCCTGTTATATATTCCATATAACAGATATCACTATACCTTGCCGGAAAAACCGAACGAATACACCAGAAGTAAAATCTTTATTTCAAACAAGCAAGTTGCAGCTTTAGCATCCGAGATGGTATTTCACGCAACCTATCCTGTTTATACTATGATTCCTCCAAGTGAACAAAGTGAGATAGAGCTAATATATTCTCTGCTAAAAAATACGAGTTTAAAGGGTGAGCATTTTGATATGCTTGCTAATGGATGTCTTATGCAACTTTCTGCATATTTGGATGCCTATAAAATTTCTGCACCTGATTTCCTTAACGGATACATTGAAGACTCTTTGCATTACATAAATCAGAATATTTCAAGCCGTTTGACGGTTGAAGAAATTGCGAAATCAGTAAACCTAAGCAAATATTATTACTGTCATATTTTTAAGGATGCAATTGGAACAAGTGTTATGGATTATGTTTTAAATACACGCATAGCATTTGCAAAAGAACTACTTATATCAACACAAAAATCCGTCAGTGACATATCGGAAGCCTGCGGATTTGAAACCCTGTCTTGCTTTTGTCACCAGTTTAAACATTATACGGGGATGTCTGCATTGAACTACAGAAAAAATATTCAAAAATCGAAAAAAGAAATCGAATAACAATACTGCCTTGCGAATCTTTGATATAACATTTTCATTTTGTATAAAAAGTGCTCACCTAAAACAAGCTTAGGTGAGCACTAAAGTTATTTAATTTTCTCTGCTTCCGCTAACATATTTTCAATAAAAATGCCGTAGCCCTTTGTGGGATCATTCACAAAAACATGTGTCACAGCTCCCACTATTTTACCATTTTGCAGGATGGGTGAACCAGACACGAGTGATGTCAATATGGGACAACATTTTTCTTTATTTTTAAAGTTTTGAAGGAAATAAGTATTGTTTTGAAGGTAATAATGAGGGAAATGAAGGAAATCCTGACGGAAATCTAATTTCTTTTTCAAATTTTTGTATATAATGCATTATCGGACTTCCGCAGTTTTATAATAGGAGAGCCACACTTTTGTAATAAAAGTTATACAATTTTTGTTACAAAAAAGACAGGACTCATCAATCCTGTCTTTGATTTTATATTTTGTAAATTGAGTCAAATATTGCAATATATTTTTCGTCAAATTTCTTATCCTGGTGATAATGTCCGAAAAACCATTTTTTACAAGCTACATTATTCTTTATCTTTTCTAAGAACTCTGTAAGTTCGTTAATTTCGTATGTGGAAGCGATTTCTGTTTGAACAGATGTCGGAGCAGAATGTGTTATGATATAGTCAAAATTTAAATCATTTTTCTCCAAAGTGTTTTCTGCATTGCTGTATTCATGTTTGCTCGGCAGTTCATCTTTCCACCAGTTTTTCCCTTCAGTTCGATGTTCTTTGTCGTGCGAACTTGCTCCGCCAAATACGAAGAATTTCTTTCCGTCAATGTTGTATGCTTCGCCTCTAATCAAATGATATATTCCATCATCGACTTTGTGTGCTATACCACCACAAAATTCTACCGTTGGGAGATTATAGAGCATATCAAAATTTTCATGATTTCCATCAACAAAAAGCGTCGTGAAATTTTTACTTTTAAGCCACTTTATCCAATATTTTTCTTCATTACTGCCATCCCATACACCACCAAAATCACCACATATGATTACATAATCACTTTTAGTCATTTCTTTTTGCTCGGGAAAACGCTTGGTGGAAAGCTTCCCGATATCAACCGGAATATGTGTATCACCTGTAATATATATCACGATTATCCTCCCTTCTATTTAATCAAACCAAAGTAGATCTTTAACAGTCTTATATCCTTTATATGGAAGCGAAACTTTTTGTGTTGGAATTTTATCCAATCCAAGTTGTTTTGCTGCTCTTAATCTATGATGTGCGTCAACTACATATTTACTTCCATTGTGTTCAACATACTTAATTGATTCAGTAATTCCATTTTTTCGTATACTTTCAACAAGATTGGAGTACTGTTTTTTACTTAATGTAAGTTTATGCGTTGGTGTTAATTTTGTTGGTGAAATGTTCTTTATTGTTTTTGTAGTGTTTGATAACTTGTTGGCAGTTTTGGCAGTGTCTACTGCTTTATCTGCCATTTTAGCAAGTTTTGCAGTATCTGCAACTTCACCAATAACCGGTATTGCTCCAATGGCACTAAGTCCTGCGGAAACAAAATCTCCTCTTGCAAGGTCAATCGGTATGGATGCCAAGTTTGTAAAAGTATCCAATCCCGGAATAAGCGATGCAGCAGTCAGCAGATTGCTTAGGGCATCTAAACTATTGCCTTTGGTATTACCAAAATTTCCTGATTTTCCTGCACCCATTAAGCAGTCACCTGCTTTCTGGACTTTGAAAATTCGCTTTCAAAGGCTATGATTTTGATACCCATATCCCTATAGGGTTTGAAAATATTGTCGGGTGCACTGCCATAAACTATTATGATTTTAGGCGACAGTCTTTGTACCATTCGGGCAAGACCAATTTTGAAGAAAATTTTATCTTCTTTGCGTTTGATACAACCATGTGTACCTACTGCAACAGTTTTATTTTCTTCTATCCCGTCAAAGCAGAAAGAAAATGTTCTTTCATCGCCAAATCTTACATTGGGGATAATTTCAACATCATTATTCTGCAACCACACAGCTAAAGCTCTTCCTCGATATGTATTCCACATCTGCATCACAAGTGGCATATTTCGGTATAAACTGAAATCCGGTGAAATAACACCTTTGAATTTCTTCAGCTTGTCCAAATACTGTTTTGGGTTATTCCAAAGCCTTTCAAATTCTTTGTCGTGTTCATAAAACACAACCCAACAGTCGAAATCCGTCCATGATTTTGTCATTGCTTTTGAAAATGTTACAACCTTTTCCGGCAATTTATCGCTTGTTTTTATTACAGGCAATTCAATATAGCCGTCAAAGTCTGCATTTTCAACAAGAAAAGCATGGAAGACATCATAATTATTAAATTTTTCGTTATTCATGAATCAAAAATAACCTCCTATATACAATCTTTTCGTTTTTTGAGAAGAAAATTTCCCAAAAGTATTGATTTTGATTCACGAATATGCTAAAATATAACTACAGTTAATAGGTATGCTTTCAGCATATCCGTGATGAAGCACATTGTTTAGTTGTTACCAGCAACTTTTCTAATGTGTTTTTTTCTTTTTCAAGTAAAACCGATACTACACATTTTTGTTACCTCCTTATTTGTTTATATTGACACTCTGCTGCAGCGTGAGAAGCACCACAACAAATTTCAATCTCATTTACATTCATACCTTTGACAAGATGTTCCGCTATCAAAAGTTCTCCGGCAAAAACATCAGCCTGCCATTCGGGATCTTCATAAGCTTTTAAAGGAGCTTTGTCCGTTTTTCTGCAAAGTGCAACTCTGTCATTATCATGCATAAGCAAGTGTCCGACTTCGTGCAAAATTGTAAATCTTGCTCTGCCGTCACCCTGAGTAGCTTTTTCGTAAACATCTTCACGAATTTTAATTGTATTAAGACTTGGGATAGTTTCGCCCTCTTTGTCCGGCATTTCTGAATGTTCAACTATCTCGTATGTAAAATCGTCAATTAAATTAGGTAGAATGATTTCAAGAAATTCTACTACCGGGAAATACATACGGTCTGTCATTCCACATAATTCACGAACATATTTCGTAAAAGCTCTTATCTTTTTTCTTGATATACCTTGTGCAACCACATTTGCCATAAATCAGTTTTTGTCCTCCTTTAAAATTTGCCATAACTTTTGCAATTCATTATCATTAAAGCCGTTTAACTTGCGGGCAAATGAAAACGCTAATTCTCTCTGCTTGAAATTGAGATTTGTGAGTCCGATTTCAACACATTCATTTGTTTCACTTATGGCATTTTGCAATTCGATAATCTTATCATTAGATAAGGAATACAGATTGCTGATTTTTTCTGTCCAATCCGCAGGGATTTTTTTCTTGCCATTTTCTACAGCAGAAAGAAATGAAGATGTAACTTCCAGTTTTTCAGCCATAGTTTTTAAAATTTCTCCGTTATCCATTCTCAGGATACGCAAAAATTTTCCAAAAGCAGTAATCATTTTTGTAACCTCCTAAATTATGATTTTTTAAATCACACACTCATTATAACATACAAATTTCCTTTTTGTCAACCTTTTTGGTTAATTTATTTTCTTAGAAAGTTCACATTTGCATTT
>JAZOOC010000187.1:0-2297 GCA_045654825.1 Clostridia bacterium
CGGTTGGCGCATTTTTTAATTTAAGGTTGCCACACAATTCAACATATATCACAAAGGGTGACGAAGGCTGCAAAAAATTGGTTTTGCAGCCTTTTGTCATAGCTTGAAACGGGAAAAGTGACAATCAGGGACCGTTCCCGGTGTCAGTCCCCAGTGTCAAATTAGGAATTAGGATTTAGGAATTAGGAATGAATGTGTCGGCAATGCCGACAGAATTAAATTTGTGCGAAGCACACCTTAACTTTCCATTTTCCATTATCAATTTTCAATTCATTCTGTGACAATCAGGGACCGTCCCCAGTGTCACTCAAAGTGCGGGGTATTCAATCGTAATTTCAATTTCCGATTCGGCAACTCCGAAAAATCTGCAGACTGCTACTTTGACACGAAAAGTTTCTATAGACTGTCTGCCATTTTGGGTAAGAATATTCAAATCCTCCTGAAGATTATAACTTTTTTCAGTTACTTCTGTTGAAAATCCTTTCAAATCCGTTCCGGAAGTTATGCGCTGTACATCAACTGTATAAAATTCCGCATTATGTGAATTCCATGTTAATTCAAAGGTGTCCTTATTAAATGCTAAATTTGTCGGCATAGCAGGAACAGAGGGAGTTGTTCCTGATCCTCCTCCACTGCCGCCTGCACCACCGCTACTGCCGCCTCCACCAGTTCCCACTGAATTGTTCGCAATAACAGCATCAAATTTTATTTTAGCATCCTCCACACTTTCGTATGGTTTTAGGTCAGCAAAGTCCGATATTATTTCATCCTTATTTGATGATTGATAATAACTGTTCATATCAAATGCAAGATAATTTCCATAGGTTTCAACCATACTTTTTAAAGTATCAAGAGTATCTGCTGTATTTAAAAGATAAATAATCTCTTCGTCTGACATATTCTTGGTAATCACCGCCGCTTTAACCTCGCCGTCAAAGCAGTATACCATAACAATATCTTTATTCATTTCTGCAGCTGAAATTTCACTTTGTTCAACCGATATTATTCCGTAATCGACGCAATCTGCCGTAATTACAGGAATATCGCTTTTTGCATAAAGCTCATATCCGTCTGTGAATTCCAGGAATGAACCGGAATAATCATTCAGCATTCCTACATATAAAAATCCAATAACATCGTTATATTCATCCATAACACCGGTTGTTGTTGAAGATGGCATAAACTGCGAGCCGAAATTTGCTCCGTTTGCATAGTTTAAGATATCATCGCTTCCCGCAATTACTCTTATTGCCTCTGCGGGAGCCTCGCCGTTATACTGAATTACTGCACCCTTATTCACAAAGTCGATTCTTTCAGGCTCTTCCATAAGACTTCCGTTATAACAAACGGTATTATCGTCAACAGTAATTGTTTTTGTTTCGCCGTTTACTATACCCGTTATAGTGCCATTATCTGCTCTTTCTGTAACAAACATTATATCCGAGTTGGTATCAACAGTCGGCAATACATTAAACACTACCATAAATGCGATTGTTTCGTCAGCCATATTTTCTATAACCTGATAGTTATAGATTATGCCGTCAGTTTTAAGGGCGGTTTTATCCTTTAAGGAAATCTGTGTTTTATCAAATTCCGGCTGATAACCCGGCTCTTTTATTGCAACAAATTGAAAATCGTCTTCAAGTTTATAATGACCGAGTCTTTGTCCGTTAAAGCTCTGTGACTGCATGGGCATTACTTCAAAATTATCATCTCTCTGCCAAACACCCATATCCCAGTAGAAATTATTTATAAGTCCGTTCTGGTCAAGGTCGTACATAACAAGCTTTTGCATAGCTCCGCCGAGGGCATCGAAATTCATATCGATTTCAGATTTTGATATCGTTTTGAATTTTTCGGTTGCAAAATCCGAATTTATATCTATATTTTCTGCGAAGCCGTATTTTGTAAATTCGCCGTCGGAAGTAAGAATTGTTGCATACGGCTCATTATCATCCCAACCTGATTCGCAAAGCATACCGAACTTCATAGCTTCGGTTTCAAACCACAATATCTTATCATACATATCAACATAGAATACACCCTCATCGCCATATGCCAAGCCGATGTATGAATAATATTCTTTGCCGTCAATCATATAATCACTGTTACCAAGAACTTCAGTTACAGTTCCTTCAATCTTCCTGTCGGTAACAACTATTTTATAATAGATATATCCTTCATTATCGTGTGAACTGAATACGCTTAAAACATCCCCCGCATTTATTTCTTCAAAGGAGAGTGTTGCACCGTCTTCGTCATAAATATCATAGAAAGCATCGGAAAGACTTAAAACA
>JAZOOC010000188.1:0-5478 GCA_045654825.1 Clostridia bacterium
GTAAAATAATGTCCATAGTCAAAATTAGTTTTTATTATTTTGTGAAGCTATAAGCATTTTAAACCTTACATAATGGGAAAATATACATATAGAATTTGGTTGATAGAAAATTTATAATATTAGTTAGTAAAAGATTGACTATAATTTTTTGCTATATGTCTTTTCTTATAAAATCAAAAGAAATATAATATAATCAACACTATGCTAAGGAGAGGGCAGGATTATGAAAATAAAATTAGAGGATTTAACATTACGCGAGAAAATAGGGCAGACGGCTGTGGCATATGTTAATAACGATATGACCAAACTGGATACACACCCGTACGGCGGTATGTGGTCGGTAGGTGCAATTAAATTTACGACAATAAATATGGATGATATAGGAACCAATAAACGAGTTGGTTCAGATACTATAAGAGAAAAAGTAATCAGTTATAATAAACAGCTTAAAGTGCCTATTATTCCTGCTATGGATAATGGAATTGGCATAAAAAGGGCATTCAACGAATTATCCTTGCTTGAAGATTCAGTTGCAATAGGTGCGACCGAATGTGAAGAACTTGCATACGAAGCCGGAGTAGCAAGAGCAAGACAGTTAAAAAGTGTTTCCTCTAACTGGCTTTGGTGGCCGGAGGTCGATCTGGCTAACAGAAATTCTGTAATAAACTGGGGAAGGCTTTTTTCTGATCAGCCGGACAAAGTATCTAAGCTTGCCATTGCGGCTATGAAAGGTTGTCAGGATAACGGTGTTGCTGCAACTGCAAAGCATTTTCCCGGTTCCGATTCTATTGAATACAGAGATCCCCATATCAGCCTAAGTCTTCTTAATATCACTCTTGAAGAATGGGAAAAAAAGCAGGGGAAAATATTCAAGGAACTTATTGATGCAGGTATTTATTCGGTTATGATGGGCCATCAGTCATTCCCCGGATGTGATGACACAAAAATTAAAGGGCAGTATATCCCATCAACAATATCATATAAGGTAATAACAGAGCTTCTTAAAGAAAAAATGGGATTCAAAGGTGTTGTTGTAACTGATGGTATCGAAATGAAAGGCCTTATGGATATTTTTGAATGTGACAGAGCGGAAGTGTACATAGCTGCTCTTAATGCGGGCAATGATATGCTGCTTGGGGTTAAAGATGAATATATAGATATAATAGAAAAAGCATATAACGAAGGAAGAGTTTCTATTGAAAGAATAAATGATGCATGCAGCCGTGTTCTTGAAATGAAAGAAAAGCTCGGAATGTTTGAAGAAAATTATGTGTGTGCAACCGACGATGTGGATAAAGTAAACGAGTACGCTTTATATTCAAATAAGAGAATAGCGGAAAAATGTCTCTCTCTTGTTAAAAATGACAATAATCTTCTTCCAATTAAAAAAAGTAATATACGAAAAGTTACAGCTGTTGTTCTTTCATATGACGATGAGCATATTGAATCCCTGAATATAATGAAGGAAGAGTTTAAAAAACGTAAAGCTGAATTTTATATAAAAAGAAATTTATACAGCTATGATGAAATAAAAGATATCAACGAAAACAGCGATCTTATAATATATATAGGTTATCTTATGAGAGGATTAAATCCCAACTTTCGTGAAGATGAAAAGGAAAGCTTCAACTATGTTATGTTTCACGGAAGTGAGAAATCAATCGGAATTGGTATGGGCTCGCCTTTTATGTATTTTGACCATTTCCATAGTTTCCATACCTTCATAAATTGCTATAACTACTACGATGAAACATTGCAGGCTCTCGTTGCTGCAATATACGGCGAAATTCCTTTTTGTGGCGGAGAACCCTTTAAACTTATTCCCGATGAATTTAAATTCTTAAAATAAAGGAGGAAATTTAATGGCATATAAATTAAGATGTTACATAAGCTTACTTCTTGTTTTTATAATGACCTTTTCTTTCGTCCCTGTTTTTGCTGAAGGCGAAGAAATACCCGTTCTGAAGGTTGAAGACGGCTTCGGTATGTTTGAAGTTGAAGATATGCTTGTTGACACAACCGGCTGGAAAGCCACCGAAGATGAAAATGCTTCAGGCGGCATATATCTTAAACCCATCAAGTTTCCTACAACTGCTGAAGCTCGTATCAGTGCCTTTGGAGAGGACGGAGCAACCAAGCTTTATTTCGATCTTGATAAAGAAGGTTACTACACTGTCTGGGTAAGAGCTAATTATATGTGGGGAACAAACGGAAACTATTGGGTGAATTTAGACGGAAATACTTTACAGCCCGGATTTTCAAATTGTGACCGATATACATGGAATTCAGTTAAAACTACTAAATTTACTGCAGGAAGACACTATATCGGCATCAGTCCGAGGCGTTCAAATGTAGGGATAGATAAAATTCTTATTACTTCCAGCGAGTACTATGCTCCTTCCGGTTTCGGCAAAAAACCGCCTCCGTTCACATTGGGTAAAGAAGGGGAGCGGCTTAACGACTTGTATTTCTCACTGCCTTCCTTTGTTCCGCCTGCGGAGCATCCGAGACTTATGTTCAGAGAAAAGGATATTCCTGAGATAACCAAAAACTTAACTCATCCCGAAAATTTACCGGCGTGGGAATATGTTCAGGAGACAGCTAAGCAGGATAAAGATTGTAAAATGAAGTCCACTGCTTCTGAATCTTATGATTTGAATATACATAAATATCTTGAATGCTGTGCTTTTATGTATGCTCTTGATAAAGAAAAAAACAAAGAATACGGAACAAAAGCAATTAACGGACTTATGGACTATATAAATTCTCTCAACTATGTGAGTGATTCTCTTGCATTGGCACGAAGCGGTATAATTGTATGTATTTCCAAAGTATATGACTGGTGTCATAATTTGCTGACTGATGATATGAAAGAAATAATAATTCCAAAAGGTCTTGTTATTATGACAAAACTAGAATCAGGCTGGCCTCCAACCCAGATGGATGTATTCAGTTCGGGCCATGCCAGTGAAAATGGTATTCAGGTTGACTCTATGAGCTTTGCAATAGCAACCTATGAAGACTATCCCGATATATGGAATGCAGTAGCAGGAAGATTTTTTGAACAATTTGTAAGTGTTAATAACTATTATTATGATATTGATCATTATCAGGCAGAAGGTGATTCTTACGGTCTTGGACGACATGCATATGACGCCAAAGCCAATACCATGCTTTCAAAATTAGGTCTTGAAGGTATGGTTTCAGATAATGAGAGATATCTTGCATATAATCAGATATACAGGCGCCGTCCCGACGGAACATTTTTGCAGATGGGTGATATCTGGAGAACTTCACTTACTAAATATCAGGGAAGCTATGCACCGCTTTTCTCTTCTGCTTCAAGATATAAAGATCCTTATTTAAAATATGAGATGTACAGACTTATGGAGAATGGAATTGATTTTGAAGCAGGAACCGAGAGCTTTTCACCCGTGGAATATCTTATATATAACGATGTTGACCTTCCGCTTGCAGCTTTAGAAGATTTACCTCTTACCTGGTATTCGGGAACAGGTCATAATCTGATAAGTGCAAGGACCGGCTGGGAGGATGGTATAACCTCGGATGTTATGGTTGTTTCATTAAACGGCGGAGGCCGTGCAAGAGGCGGACATCAGCATTTTGATAACGGAAACTTTGAAATATACTATAAAGGCCCTCTTGCTCTGGATGCGGGCGTATATAACGGAAAATCCTTTATTGATGATAACGGAAACCTCGTAACTGCAACACAGGCAGGCTCCTATCACGACAGAAACTATCATAAACAGACTATAGCTCATAACTGTGTACTTATTTATGATCCTAACGAGGATCTTGATAATTCATATTATTACGGTGCCGTTTTAAACAGCGGAGGACAGTTTAAAAATATCCCCGGCAATTCTTATGAAAATATGGTCTCGGATGATATGATTTTTGCAGAAAGAGTTGCGTTGGACTACGGACCTGATTTAAAAACTCCGGCATATACATATATGAAAACCGATTTAACTAAATCCTATGGATATAGAGCAGAGGATTATACAAGAGCATTTACCTTCTTAAACTTTTTTGATGAAACCTATCCCGGTGCTCTTATTGTTCTGGACAAAGTAACAAGCTCGGATGCGGATTTCAAGAAAACCTGGCTTCTTCATTCTCAGCAGGAGCCTGTTGTAGAAGATGGTATAACTACAATAGACCGTACTGAATATGGGTATAACGGCAGACTTATAAACGAAACAATTCTTCCCAAAGCCGAAGACAGAGTAATAACCAAAATCGGGGGAGAAGGAAAAGAATACTGGGTAGGCAACGAAAACGTTAAAGCGGTAAATGTTATAAAAGGTGATGAAAGCGGAAAATGGAGAATAGAGCTTTCGCCCAAAAAGTCAAAAAATACCGACTATTTCTTAAATGTTCTACATCCTTTTGAAGCCGATGATTCAATCACTCCTTTAAAATCAGAATATTACGAAACTGATGATTATGTAGGTGTGAAAATCAAAGACAGGGTAGTATACCTATCAAAAACAACTGAGCTGATTTCAAAAAGCATAACTATTTCTGCAAATGGTGAAGAAAAAAGTCTTTACTATATGGTAGATGGTCTTAAAGAGGGCAGATGGAAGGTTACTGATTCCAAAGGCAAAAAAATTGCCGAATGTGATGTAACAGGTGAAGGAACAGTTGCGTATTTCGAAGCACCGCCCGGAAAATATACTCTTGAAAAAATGCGTGGATATAAAGATATTCCCGAAAAGAATTATGATTTGTTTAAGAATATATCCTATGGTGCAAATAAAATAATTCCGAAGCTTATGTATAATTCACTTTATCAGCATTTCGAAGGACCTGTTATTCAAGAAGAAAACAAGATTTTAGTTCCCTTTGAAGAAATGATGAAAATAATGGATAGTGAATCAAAAATTACTCGTGAAGGAGATAAGATAACTCTTCTTTTTGAAGATAATACCTATGAATTCAAAGAAGGGGATACAAAGGTCTATAAAACCTATGCGTTTTACGGAAATCCTGAAACAATTGAACTTGAAAAATCTCTTAAGTCAATAAATGGAATATTGTATATACCTTTGGATTACCTTTCCAATTTGTTTGAAAAAACATATTCTTATGATTCAAAAGCTAAAATATCAAGAATCACTAATACCTTTATGAGACCTAAGGATTATATCATAAACAGTGATGATTCAAAGAGAATTGCTGTTCTAAATACCGAAGATTCAGGTTCAGCACTGGATACTAAAGCGTATATGGCACTGGACGGAGATACGGGAACCCGTTGGGGAACTGAGACAGACGGTGCTCATGCAATATATGAATTTAAAGAGATAACCGATTTAAGCCATATCAAAGTAGCATGGTATAATGGTCACATCAGGGATTACAAATACGAATTCTATGTATCTGAAGATGGTGTTAATTACAAAAAGGTGGCAGAAGGAAATTCCGGAGTAACAGGAGATTATTCGC
>JAZOOC010000189.1:0-10891 GCA_045654825.1 Clostridia bacterium
TTTGGGTATTGTTAATTTCAAAAAAATATTGTATACTTATATAATATTATAATTTTGTGAGGTAGAAATTATGACAAAAAACAACTCAAAATATATTATTCCTGAATCATATCTGGAAGAAATTAATAATATAACAACTATAAGAAACAGAATACCTGCAGAAAAATACGCAAAGTACAATGTTAAAAGAGGGCTTCGAAATGATAACGGTACAGGTGTCCTTGTTGGACTGACTTCTATAGCCGAAGTTAGCGGATATGTGATTGAAGATAACGAAATTGTACCAATAGAAGGCAGATTGAGCTACAGAGGCATTGATATTAATGATATCGTAAATGACGTTTTATCTACGGGCAGACACGGCTTTGAAGAAGTTTCTTTTCTTTTGCTTTTCGGTATTCTTCCGAATAAAGAACAATTAAAAAGTTTTAAAGAGGTGCTTGGTAATTCAAGAACCTTGCCCGAAGGCTTCACTGAAGATATGATTTTAAAAATGCCGTCTAAAAACATTATGAATAAGCTTGCAAGAAACATCCTGTCTCTCTATTCCCATGATGACAAAGCTGATGATTTATCAACAACCAACCTTTTAAGACAGTCAATAAATATTATAGCAAAATTCCCTACTCTTGCAGCATATGCTTATAGTGCAAAATCCCATTATTATGATGGAAACAGCTTATATATACATACTCCAAATCCTGAATACAGCACAGCTGAAAATTTCCTTCATATGGTAAGAAACGATAATAAATTCACTAAACTTGAAGCTGACCTTGTTGACCTGCTTCTTATAGTTCATGCTGAACACGGCGGCGGTAATAACTCAACCTTTACTTCTCATGTTGTAGCATCTTCAGGTACAGATATTTATTCAGCACTTGCAGCTGCAATCGGTTCTTTAAAAGGCCCTAAACACGGCGGTGCAAATGCTATGGTATGTTCAATGCTCAAAGAAATCAAAGAAAATGTTAAAAACTGGGAAGACGAAGCAGAAGTAAGAGAATATATTGCAAAAATCTTAAGAAAAGAAGCATTCGACAAAAGCGGTCTTGTATACGGAATCGGGCATGCTATATATACAAATTCAGACCCGAGATGTGTTCTTTTAAAGAAAAAAGCAAAAGAACTTGCAATAGAAAAAAATGCTCTTGATGAATTTAATCTTATGGATATGATTGAAAGAGTTACTCCAGAAGTTATGTTTGAAGTAAGAAATATTGATAAACCAATGTGTGCAAACATTGACTTCTATTCGGGATTTGTATATCAGCTTCTTGATATCCCTGAAGATTTATACACACCTATGTTTGCTATAGCAAGAGTTGCCGGATGGTGTGCACACATACTGGAAGAAAATATCACAGGCGGTAAAATTATGAGACCTGCATATAAAAGCGTAAGTAAAAGAACAGAATACACACCATTATCTGAAAGATAAAAAGCAAAACAGCGTATAGTTCGTATGAACTGATACGCTGTTTTATTTTTTTATCTTATATCAAATAATCAATTATTTGAGACCGTTTTCATAAGACTCGATCATTTTTTTAACCATCTGTCCGCCAATGCTTCCTGCCTGTCTTGCTGTTAAGTCACCGTTATAACCTTCTGATAAATTAACACCAACTTCAGCTGCAGCTTCCATCTTGAATTTGTCAAGACCTGCTTTAGCCTGGGGTACTAATGTTTTTTTAGCCATTGTTTTTCACCTCTTAATATTAATATCTGAAAATGAATTCAAATTCATTTTACACTAATATTTTGGATTTAAATTTTAAAAATATGACTGTAAAATTTTTGAAAAACACAGCTTTAACTTCGGGTTTATGACATTCTGCTTTTTTATCATCAAGCAACTTAATTGTTACTCATCTATATGATAGGTTGTGATACTGCTGTTTAAAATAAGATACATCTGCTCCTGATTTAAAGCTTTCATTGGTTCAACATTATCTTCCTTCATTTCAGCAGAAATTGTATTTCCGTTAAGCTCAACATTTTCATACTTTTTATCGTATTCTTCTTTTAACTCACCGTTTTTGATGCTTTCATACATTTCTTTTGCTTTTGTTTCATCCTCAAGCTTTATAGTAACATTAACCTTTGATAAAACATCTTCTTCGTATACATATTCCTGAACAGTTACACTTCCGTCTTCGTCTTCAACGGTGTTATAAATTTTGTTTTCTTCGAGTTTAACATTGGATTCTGGCTCTGATCCTTTGTTTTCAACTTCTGAAACCGGTGTTTCATTTTTATTTTCGGAAGTTTCGTTTTTCTTATCACCGCATGCGGATATATTTAACACAACGATAAGAGCAAGTGCCATAAGTAAATATTTTTTCATAGTTTTTTCTCCTTATAATAATGTAATGATTTAATTATAACAATTGCATTAGTATATTTCAATAGCTTTAACAGAAAAGTTACAACTTGTTATTTTTTTTCGTAAACATTTATTCTTTTTTCAAGACATTCTGCTATTTCCATAGACTGAAGACCTGATTTCAAATCACAGAAGGGTTTTTCGCCGCTTTTTATAAGCTCAAAGAAGCTTCTGTTTTCTTCATAAAATCCCATTTCTTCAAACATTTCGCCTGTATCTACAAGCTCGGCACCCGAAATATCAAGAAATGTTTCATTCTTTTTTATTCCGCGTATTCTTCCTGGAACATCGAGATTGTTCCAGAACGGAAGCTCTACAAACCAGCTTTCATCTTCTGTATTAACGGTAATTCTTTCAACTACTGCTCCGCCAACAGGAACGAGAGAAATAAATCCCTTTGTACCGTTTTCAAACTCGCAGTCGAGATAGAAGTTTGCAACACCTTCGCCAAGTTCAGGAAGCTCCTGGAAAGTTATATTAATCTTTTTATAATCCGCTCCCACTATATTTTTAACTGCATCTATTGCGTGGATTGCAGTTGTATAGAAGGTTTTTTCCTTTCTCGAATGGCGATACATCTGATAGGTTATATTATAAATTCTTTTATCTTTTAAGCATTCTTTTAGCTTCATTACAAGAGGAGCATATCTTCTGTTAAATGCACAACGAACAAAAAGTCCGCTTTCTTCTCCCGCTTTTATCATTTCCTTTGTTTCGGAAACTTCAGCACCCGGAGGTTTTTCCATAATTATATTATAGCCTTTTTTTATAATATCAACAGAAAGCTTTTTAGTTAAAGAAACAGGTGTCATAAGACAAACTACATCCGGATTTTCTTTCTCGAACATTTCGTCATAGTTTGTATAATATTTCTCAAATCCGAATTTTTCCATATATTCTTTTGCTAAATTTTCCTGAAGATCGCAACAAGCCGCAAGACAGACATCCTTATAATCTTCCTTATACTTTCTAAAAGAAGGACCATGACCACCGCGTGACATACCGCCACAACCAATTACACATATTTTAAACATAAAATCACCTTAGTCTTTTTAAAATTCAGGAGAGCTCACGCTCTCCCAAAATTATAACATATTAACAAAATAAATCAAGTATTATTTATAATTTCTCTTATAAGCCTGATTATAAATATCAACAAGTTTTCCTGAACCGAGTTTATCAGCTTTAGCTACCCATTCATCCCAGTTTTCAGATCCTAAAACATATTTTGTTAAGAATTCTTCTGCAGCTTTCTTTATTATGGGTTCAAGCTCGTTTTTAACTTCGAGTTCTTCCTCTGTAAAAATAAGAACGGGATCAAAGGGATTATATCCGCCGTTTTCTTTAGCATTGATTATATCCTGAGCTTCCTGCTCTCTTTCAGTATAGTTATAATAAATTGAGCGTTTATCATATCTTACCTGAGGAAGTGTGAAAAGACCGTATTTTTCGCCAAGAGCTGCTGTTGAAAGTCTTTCTGCATCTTCCATTCCAAGATATTTTGCTTTTCCGTTTTCATCATACTCAAAGCTTACACCTTCAACACCCATAGTCATTAAAATTGCACCTGATTCTGAAAGCATATAGTCAAGAATCTGCATAGCTTTATCACTGTTTTCTTTTTTAGCTACAGAGGAACCGCCCCATACCTTGTCAAGTGTTCTTACTTTGCCTGTGCCTATGGGGTTTGCAAATCTTAAATCATATCCGGGAACTGATTCCTGTGCATTTGTTGTAAACTGTTCGAGTCTTCCGATCCAGTCGAAAGTTACGAAAGATGAACTCTTATTTGTCATTTTAGCAGTCCAAGCAGCTTCTGTATTTGTTAAGAATTCAGGATCCATAAGACCTTCATTATAGAGTTTTTTAAGGAAATCAGCAATTTCTTTCATTTTGGGGTCTGTTAAGCTCTGTTTCCAAACTCCGGCTTCTTCATCAAAATAAGGTGTCCAGGTTTTATAGGAACGGATATTCCACATACCCGCAAAATCAACAAAAATTTCTGCTTTGGTTTTTGAAGAGAGCGGATTTGATTCGGGATATAATTCTTTTAACTTTTTAAGGGTCTGATAAAATTCTTCAGTGGAGTTCCACATTTTAAGACCATGCTTATCAAAAATATCTTTACGATATAAAAGACCGTGGTTAACATCTCTCTGGATGTCCCATACAGGGAACTGATATATATGACCATCTGCGGATTTAATCCAGTTTGCGAAATCAGTTGTATTATATTCTTCTGTATTATCAAAGAAGATTTCTTTGAAATTGGGCATTAAATCAAGATTTTCGTCAAGCTTTTCAATCGCATTCTGTGCGCCTAAGTCAGCTGCCATATCCGCAGTAATACCACTGAATATATGAGGAAGATTTTTGCTCGCGATTCTTACATTGATATTGTTGCTTGAAGATGAAGCAGCAACAACTGTAATATCCAAATCAACACCTGTTCTTTTTTCAAGCTCTGTAACAGCAAGAAGTTCATTTAATTTAACTACATCTGAACCGATAATAAGTTCAATCTTTTCCCCATTTGCAAACGGAAGCTTGAGTTTTCCGTAATCGCCGATTTTTTTCGGATCAAGGTCTTTTTTTGAATAAACCTCAATGTTTCCTGTGTTTTTTTCGCCGCATCCTGCAAAGCATCCTAAAACAAGAACAATCGCAAGAATCAAGCATAATGTTTTTTTCATTTTGTTTCTCTCCTTTGTTTATTTTTTATATTAATAAAAATTAATATTTCCTTAATATCTCAACCGGTTCCGGTAAAACATCAGGTTTAACCACGACTGTATAGATAGAAGACATCTGGTTAGTTGAGCCGCCCAGCTTAATATTTAAGTTAACGCCATCCGGGGTGTCGAAATGTTTTGAATAAACATAATTGTTCGAACAATCACTTATATTAAAGTATTTGTATCCGAGGAGAATATCTTTACCGTTTTCGTCTTTTACACGATTACCCTCTTCGTCAACCTGATATATATAATTATCTTCTTGTGTCCAGCCGTTTTCTGCACTTAACCAGGGCAGATATTTTGTAGTAAGATATGTTATAACATAAACGGTTGCAGAACGGTTTATATCGAATGTTAACCAGTTATCCCTGTATGTTACAAGCTGAGAATTTGTTCTGTCATTATTTCCTGTAAGCAGTATTGCAGAATCTATAAACTGTGGTGCAACATATGTAAATTTCCAGTCTCGGTCTGAGTGTGCTTTACTTCCTACCTTTAAAAATCTGTTCTGTCTGTCATAGGACGAAACATAACTGCCGCCTACACCTGCGCGGACTAAAATATTACTGATTTTAAAGAAATCGTTATTTCCCGAAGGAAGTAATTTTACATCAATTTCCCCTTTTCCGCGAAGAACACCGTTTATATCGTAAGCATATACCTCATAGAGATAATCGACATTGAGCTTAACAGAGCCTTCAACATAATCACATCCGGAATCGCCTATTCCTTTATACTGACCGTTTTTAATAAATCTGTAAATATAAGAATCGTTAATTGAAGTTGTTTTAATTCTTATCATATTTTCATCAACTCTTTCAACTGAAAGAGGGATATTCAAAACATCTTCGTCTTTATATGTTTTCTTATAAAGATTAATATTTTCAACTCTTAAATCAGCATATTCTGTTCTGAAAGAAACTTTTCCTTCAAGAGAAGTGGCAAGCTCTGCAATTGTTGCAATTTTACCGTCTATTGAAGCAGTAAGAATATTTCCTCTTTTAACAATTCTTACATTTTGTTTTGTATTAAGCTTCAAGCCTTCTCCCCAGCATTCGCCCAGCAGTGCATAATTCTGATATGACTGAATTCCTCCTCCGTTATATAAATCAACCGATATAGAGTGAGGATTAAAATATTCTCTTAACCCAAGAAGAATGTGAACTTTAGGAGTATTTTCAGTTGGTTTTTTAACAGTTACATCCATTGTTAATTCAAAATCGCCCTCGGGAATAAAAAGATTTGAAAGAATTGTTCCTGCACCTGCTTTTTTCGGACTATCGTTAGCACTGTAAATCGCACCGTTTGAAGATGCAAAATCATTGGTTGCTCCGCCGTTTTTATAAATGGGAATTGCGGTGTTATAATCGTAATAGTCACCTGTTTGTGAATTAAAGTAGCAATCGGGATAAACTGTAATCGTAGTTTTTGAAGAAATTCCTTTATAGGTTGATGTTATTGTTACACTCTGTGCATTTCCTGTTGTGTTAATTAATTTAATTTTCCCATCAACTATTTCACAATAATTGGAATTTTCTGCAAAAATAATTTCTTTTACTGACGGTTTGTATGTTGTTCCGTCTTCATAGGTTGCAGTACCTGCGAGATACCCAGCATTAAATTCATAGCCGTTTTTAAGTCCCATTGAAGTTACAGACGGAGCATAAGCAGTAATGGTTTTATTTATCGGTTCTGTAACTGAAAAATTATCTGTTCCCGTTGTTACATAAGACAGCCACCAGTCTGTTTTATCTTTCAGAAGTATAAGTCCCTTTTTATCGGGAGCTTTGTTTTTCGGATAATAAATATCACCGTCAAAATAAAGCTCGTCATTTACTTCCGCAAAGCCTTCTGAAACACCGAATGAGGATTCTCCGGTAAACACTGCTTTATTTCCCGAATAGGTTATTTCAGGATTTGTTGTATAATTAAATATTGCTCGGCTGTTTTTTAAATAGAAATAATTGTCTGTTATTTTAACATTTGTAGGAAGTAAATTTCGCATATTAATTGTATCGAAAAACTTTCCGATAAGAATTGCCTGATTACCGCCTGATTCTACAAATAAGTTACCTGCAATATCTGCATCTGACTGAGGCACATATCCTTCATCATTGATATTATCATAGGCAGTATCAAGATTAAAGGAACCTGATCTGTAGAAGTAGTTATTTTTAATCGAATGACCTGTTCCGAAAATTCTTGTTCCGTCTATATTTATCATAAAGTTATTATCGAATACACAATTGTTACCGCTTCTTAGTGTAGGACCGGAAGCACAGTTTACAAAGGTGTTATATCTGTATATATTGCCCGAGGATTTATTAGATATAATCTCACCGCCGTCTCCGATTACATTTTCAAAACGGTTATATTCAACAATTGTTCCCATTTGGGTATTAATATCACCATACATTAACTGAATACATTCAAAGCCGTTTCCGTCTCCTTTAGGAAAAAGGTCTTTAGCTCTTTTTATATCAAGAAAATAGTTGTGATCTATTCTGTTGTTAATGGGCGCATTTCCATTGTTGGAAAGATTTGATGAAGAAAGTGTTATACTTAAAGCCCTTGTATCTTTAAAAAGATTATTATCTGCTCTGCATTCTACCGCTCCTGTCTTGAAAGAGAAAAGAGAGCTTGTTGCAGTGGCGGTATGACCGCAGGTTATAAATGCACAACCTGTTACACGGCTTTTTGTGCAGTTTGAAAAAGCAATAACATTTGAATTTTCATAAATATCGTCATACAGACATTCATTAAAAAGAATATCGGCAACTGTTACATAGCTTCCGTTTATATGTATCTGACTTTCGCCACGAAATTCTGCTTTTCCTTTATTTCTGCTTCTTATAATAATGGGTTTTTGCTCTGTTCCGGAATCGTTTATAGTAAGCTTTAATTCATTATAAATTCCGTCTTCTAAAAGAAGAGTATTTCCGGGACTTAATTCAGTAATTTTCTCCGAAACGGTTTCGGGAGTTGCGAATATAATTTTTGTATCTACGGATATTGAATTTTCGGAATATATATATTCTCCGTTTAATTTGGTATAAGCCTTAGCTTCATAAGAGCTTCCAAGCTTTGCGGTTATATCAACAAGAGAAATCCCGAATTTTCCCTGCGAGGTTACAAACCTCGCAGGATAAAATTCATTATTTACCGTTATACCGCATTCATCATATTCTGAATCTACTTGTGCAAATATATAGCTTGCGCCTTTAAATCCGTCGTAAAACACATTTTCATTAAGTTCCACCGATGCCGAGACGGTTATGTTGATTATAAGAAAGAGCGAAACAAAAATTAATATTTTAATCAGTTTCTTCATAATTTAAACTCCTTCTTTTAAAATAATCCCAGTGGTATTTTCTTAAGCTCAACATATTCAGGCATAACATCCGGTTTGATAAAGACCATAGGAGCGACACCGGTTGCGGCAAATCCACCAACATAAACAGTAGTTTTTCCGCCTGCCGGAACATCGAAATGCTTGGACCAGCAATGGTTCGGATTTGATGTTGTTTGTTTAACATCAGATACCGTTTCATGCTTCCAGTCACTTGCCCATAAAGGAAATGCAGCGCTGGCTCCTAAATATGCGAGAACATAAACTGTTGCCGGACGGTTTATATCGAATTTAAGATAATTTCCTGTCTCTGCCGACTTTTTGAAAACATCGGTTTTGATATGATTGTTATGCATTTTGATAAATCCGCAATCTAAAAATCTTTCGGGAATCTCGGTAAATTTATATGCTCTGTCTGAATAAGTAGACAAATCGACCTTAAGTCCTCTTGAACGATATCTTGTACTTGCAGGGTCATAGGGATAATCAGGATCGCCTGTATAGAACAAAACATCTGAAACAGTGAAGAATTCATCTTTACCATCAGTCGGATAATGAACAGTTGTTTTGCTGTTTCCGACAATATTTCCGAATTCATCAAAGGCTTTAACCTCAAAATAATATGGATCATCTACACGGAGTGTAACTTCGCTGAAGCCTTCATTTTCATCTACCGCATCATTAATCTGGAAACCGTTTTTATAAGTTCTGTAGTAGATATTTTTCTGTTCCATCGGAACATAATCAACTACAGCTATTTCACTGTCAACACGCTTGCTGGTCATATTTAGTTCGGAAATATCAGTTCCCTGCAAAGGAGGATTAAATTCTTTAACTGTTAAGTTGTCAACAATAACAGAGTTGTTGCTGTATGAAACAAATCCGATTTTACCCTCATTATTTTTGAAATTTTCAAGCAAGGTAGCCCATTTTCCGTCAACAAAAGCGGTTACAGTCTTTCCGTTTACTCTGACGGTGATATTATATTTTTTATTTGCTTCAAGAGAAATCTGCATTTCACTGCTCTTCAAGGTAACTTGCGGGTCTATTTCATAGAAACCTGTTGTAGTTGCTACAGCATCTCCGAAACGGAGTGTATAATGACTGAAATCGGGTGTGTTTCTGTATCCGAGAACAAGACCGCCACCAATAGCACCGCTGCCCGAATCATCTGTCAGGGTTAAATCGAAATTAATTTCATAGTTACCCTTTAATATTTTTTCGTTGTTATATATAGTTGATGAACCTTTACTTTTTAATGCACCGTCAACAACAGTCCATTTACTTCCTGCGTGAGCGTGATAAGCGGAATTATCTCCGTCATCGAAATTATCAGTAAGAATATCTGCTCCGGTATATTCATTAACAACTTTAACCGTAATATCCTTGGATAATCCCTTATAGCTTAAACTAAGCTTATATTCTCCGGGAACCTTACAGGTTAAATATCCGTCTTTTAATATAAGATTGCTGTCTTTGGAAGTATAAGTTATATCCTCCCACTGCTTTTCAATACCTTTTCTGTAAAGATAATCAGCATCATAGCCCGCAGTAAGTGATAATCCTCTGATATCATAAGCTTCGCTTGTATTCATTGTTATGTAAGATAATCTGGGAGTTAATGAAACAGGATTTTCTTCGGGTTCTATATCAAAGAAATATTTGGGAGTATATCTTAAGAGAGGCTCCCACCATCTGTCTTCAGGTCCGCATTCAGAAACTGAAATAAGTCCCTGTTTATCGAAATCAAGCTGATTTTCAGGAAGCCATATTTCACCGTCGAACACGAGAGGAACATCGGTATATTCAAAGCCTTCTATTCCCTCCGCATCCCCCATGATACCAGAACCGCTTAAGTTAACTTCATTTCCCTCGTAGGTTACGAAGCTTGAACGATAGTCTTTTAAAACACTGCCCTTTCTTAAATAGAATTTATTATTCTTATAAGTAAGTCTTGTAGTACCTGCAGAAACACCGTTATCCGCATTGAAATTATCCGAATGCATAAGACCCGCATGATTGGGATATATGATTAAGTTATCTTCTGCAGTATAGTCACACGCAGCCTGGTTTGCACCATCATCGGTATTACCGCCTGCATGGCTTCCGCCGTGAGCAACAAAGCCTGAACGATAGGAATCATAGCAATAATTGTTTTTAAAATATGCACCCTGACCGTAAATTCTCAGGCCGTATTTGGTATAGAACCAGAAATTCCCGATAACCTCGGAATTTTCATTAGCTCTCATTGAAAGGCCGGACATCTGGCTGTTTAAAAATGTATTGTAATTAATTTTGTTGCCGTGAGATTTCAAGCATATTCCTTCACCGCCATCGCCTATAACATCTTCAAAACGGTTATACTGAACTGTATGATTAACCTCATATGGAAGCGCAGAGCCTCCGATCAAGTTA
>JAZOOC010000190.1:0-2836 GCA_045654825.1 Clostridia bacterium
GATTCACTTCACCTATACTATCTGTTCCCATTACCCCGTAGACAAATCCATTAGTGATATTCCCGGGATACATGGCATATAAATTATAAGTTGTATTTATCTGTCTGTAAGTAGAATTGACATCATAGAGTCTGGCAGCAGAAGCAGAAGTATCACGATATCCGGCAGATATTGTAGGATATGTTATGGATGCAGGCATTGTTTTTAATGAGCTGAGCATAAATACCCTTTCAATATGACTGAGATAAGTACCGTTTTTTACAATTCTTATCATATCTCCCGGTGCTATCTCGGGAATATCGTCACCATAATAGTTATTTGAAGGAGTTGAACCGTTTACTATATAGTCATAAGCAAAGAAAAGTTCATCAGTGTCTATAAGTGCAGACAATTCATTTACGCCGTCAACTGTATAATAAATTTTATCAACCATTTTATCTTTATCCGAGTCATAAGCTTTTGTTTTTCTCAAGAATATACAAAGTTCCATATCACCGCTTGTATATTCTGTCATATCGCTTTTTCCTCGTATTATAACAAGGTCTGCTATTCCGGTATCAGGGCTGATATTATAAGCCTGTATATCATAAAAAATTGATTCACTTAGATCACTTGCCTTGAATATTTTATAATATTCATCTTCTTTTGGTTCTTCAAAATACTGAATCATTTTATAATCTAAAGCTGCTATATTATTTGAAGAATACTTGCTGTATACATAGGGTGAAAAGTTATTCAGACCGCTTGTATCAATATGCGGTACTTTCATAACTACCGTTTCAGAACCGATAAAGAACTTGTTTGACAGAGTATTCATACTTTTATTTATTCTGCCAATTTTATGCGAACGGTATCCGGCTTTCAGAGTATCAGTATCATAAATTTCTTCTTTTGAATATCCGATTCCGTTTTGGTCTGAATATATATTGAATTCTCCGTTAGTTAACGGATAATTCGGAGTATCAGTATCTATATTATTTATAAGTCCATTTGAATTTGTTTTAAAAATTATCGGTCTTGATATTTCTGTTTCATAATATCCGCCATCTGAATCTTTTAGCTTTTCGTAGTTTGCAGGTCGGGTTGATATTGCTGCAAGCTGATTATCTGCACCAATCACAGAAATTCCATCAATTATTATTTTACTGTTTCCTTTATACTCTTTTATTTCGCCATTCTTTAAAAACAGTTTCATTATTATCTCTTCATCAGGCCCTTTAGCCTTTCCGGCAGAAATAAGATAAGCATAATTGGTTGTTACAGCCGACAAATCCGTAATATAAGCAATTTTACCTGTTATATCAACAAATGCCTTTATATCTGTACCGGATTTTAAAGAATTTATAACATTGGCTCTTGAAGATGCAAACGAATCGGACACCTTTACATCCATCCCGTTTATATATATCAGTTTATCTTTTGCGTTCGTTCCTTCAACCGTACCGCTTAATACTTCATCAGATACAAACAAAGTATAATATACTTTTCCGTTTACTTTATACGGTGCCGTTGCAACAGAAATAACCATATTCTCTTTTATATCCTGAAGACTAACGCCGTTATACATTCTGTACATACATTCGTCTTCGCTTAAATCAATATTATTTATTGAGTTATCTTTGTTGACTATATAAGACTCTTCAACATCAACTGAGGACACAATTATGTTTTTTGCAGTTGCACTCTGATCTATATCGCCATAACTATTTTTTATTCTTTTAAAATTAAAGCTATATAATTCTATAAGCTCGACCTGACTGTCGCCATCATTATCTACACCGCATATAATTCCGTCTTCAGTTTTAAAAATATCCGGTGAATAGCGATTTATCAGCATACCATTATAAAGGACATACGGAGATTTTCGGAAATTGATTTTTTGAGTTTTTGCTGTTTGGGGATCAACTTCATATTCTATATAACTTGAAGTTACATTTATAATCTGCCAAGAATATATAATTGTTTCCGAAACATTTGATGCACTCTCATAATATACAACATCGTATCTTGAAATTTCCGGATCACATTTTACATATGCTGTAACGTTTCTCCCTATTTCCTCATTCAGTAAAGTTCCGTTAAGGTTAAGTGTAATATATGTATTATCAGCTCTGTTTCGAGCAACTACATTCTCGTTACTGTTAATACTTGAACCAACAAGGGAGGTGATACCATTATCAGTTATATACAAATCATATTTATATATATTGTATCGTTCGCTAAGTATATTTTTACCTTTATTTTCTGTAATTGAAATTCCATTCTGACTTATGTTATCAATTTTTACAAGCTCTGCAAACAACGAATTATATATCAGTTTATACGCAGTATTTGTCTTAAGTTCATCATAAAAATCATCATTTATATCCTTGAGAAGAGATTTTTTATTTGCTATATTATGATAAAAAGATATATTGAGTTCTTCTCCGCCATAGACAGTATATCCAAGAGCATTAGCTATAACTATAACAGCTTCGGATAAAGTAATCTTATCATCAGGTCTGAAATTTCCGTCTCCGCCACCTCTTACTATTTGCATATCCCTCGCAGCTTTTATCTGTGAATAATATGGATGTGATACCTGAACATCAGAATATACCGGGTCAGAAGATATTTCATCTAAAAAAACATCTTTGGGATAAAATGCATCCAAAAGTATTTTTATAAATTCTCCTCTTGTTATACCGTCGCTTTCCGCATTCAAGTACATTATCCCGGATTTTTCCAGAAACATTCTTTCGTTTTCATAGGTTAATGATTCCTTATTACTTGCGATAGTTTTAGTAACATTCAAGGGTAAAACAAAAAATATTATTGAAAGAATTGTTGCAACAAT
>JAZOOC010000191.1:0-2778 GCA_045654825.1 Clostridia bacterium
ATCCAGACTTTACTGTCGGTATCGGAATTTCACCGATTCGTGCCATATGGCTCGCGGACTTTACCGCCCGTAGGGGATTTCACCCTGCCCTGAAGATTAAGTATATTTATTATACAATATATGTTTTGTTAAGTCAACTGCTAAATATATAATTCAACATTATCTGTTCCGTCTGATTCAGATACATTAACTGATATCATTTCGCTTCTGGATGTGGGAACATTTTTACCTATATAGTCAGCGCGAATAGGGAACTCTCTGTGCCCTCTGTCGATAAGAATTGCAAGTTGAATTGTAGATGGACGGCCTAACGATACAATTGCATCCATAGCAGCTCTTACAGTCCTTCCCGTGAAAAGAACATCGTCAACAAGTATAACATCTTTTCCACTGATAGAAAAGGGAATGTCAGAGCTGTTTAACACAGGGTCATCAGAAACATCAGAAATGTCATCACGATACAAAGTAATATCTAAAATGCCAACAGGTATATCAAATCCTATAATTGCTTTGATATTATCTCTAAGACGCTTTGCAAGATGAACTCCTCTTGTTTTTATACCTATAAGACAGATGTTTTCCGCGCCTTCATTTTTTTCAATAATCTGATGGGCAATTCTTATAAGTGCCCGTTTTAAATTTACTTCATCCATAAGTGTTGCTTTTAATTCCATAGAATCACCATATAAATAATAACATAATATATTGCATATGTAAACAGAAATTAATTAATTTCTTGGTATGCTGTTAAATCCCTTTGTAAGAGTATATGTTTTATCGTCGATTATAAGTGTTGCTTCATAGGGAACGGTTATATCAACTGTTTTATTATCCCAGAAAACTTCTATATCTTTATGCTTTGCTTTTACATAGTCTACTATAAATGACGGTGCGATAACAAGACCGTTTTCATCAAGTCTTATGCCTGCTAAATGACGGTAAAACCAATGGTCTATTTCTGAATACATATGGTGATTTAAAGATTGATTCATTTCCCAGGTTTCGCAAAGTGTTGTTGCATTGTTGTTTATCCAATAAGCATAACTCGGATAATCAGGGTTTTTAACTGCTTTTAAGAGAGTTTCTGCATATCCGTTGTCTGAAAGTGCTGAGAAAATATACTTCATACCCAGAATTCCGCAATCAAAATGGTAATTATTTTTAATTATAAGTTCATTTAAAAGCGATGAATACTTAGTTGTTTCTTCTTTTGTTGTTAATCCCTGGTATATTATACATGCGAGAAAGGTTTGTTTTTCAAATAACTCGCTTTGTTTGAAAAACACTTCTCTGAATTCGTTTTTTATATTATCTGCCAATTCGAGATAGTAAGATTCATCCTCGCCAAGAATTTGAGCATACTTAGCCATAGTTTTTGCAAATACATAATAATATGCTGTGTCGGTAACAGCGACAGGACAAGGATTACAGGAGCGGGGAGGATCCCAGTCTCCAAGACCAAAATCCAGTATATAGCTTTCTGTCATGGTGGATAAAAAATTCATATATTTTTTCTGACTTTCCCAAGCTTTTTTTATTATTTCAGAATTACCGGTGTTCTGATATACTTGCCAGGGAATTAACATTAATGCACCGTCCCATGCCGGACCGCTGCCCCAGTTGTATCCCCAGCTTGAATTAGGAGCGATACAGGAAATCTGACCTGACGGACGCTGAGTGTCCATAATATCTTCAATCCATTTTTCATAGGAAGCGAGCATATCAAAATTCATTAATGACTGCTGACAGGAAATTAAAGAATCGCCTGTCCATCCGTTTTGTTCTCTGTGAGGGCAGTCTGTGGGGACACTTAAGTAATTTGTTAAAGTTGATTTAACTGATGCTTTATGAATTTTGTTAAGCATTTCATCCGAACATTCAAAAGAGCCTACAGTATTAAAGGCAGTATGGATATATTCAGCCTGAATTTTGAAATTTTCCGGTTGGTTTGTAACTTTAACATACTTAAAACCGTGATAAGCAAATTCAGAAGCAAAAGTTTCTTTGCCGCCTTTGGTTATATATATATCTTTATTGTAATGACCCGATTTTGAGTCGGAAATATACATATTGATATGTGAATCGGGTTTGCCGTCTGTTATTTTTTCGGCATATTCTATTGTAATTTCTCTTCCGGATTCACAATCTGTTGCAATTCTGACTCTGCCCGATAAGTTTTCTCCGAAATCATAAATACCGTTTTCTTGTTTTAGAGGCTCGATAGTTCTGATTACTTGCGGTTCTGGTATAAGAGCCGGCTTTAAAATTCCGCCCGGCGCTTTTGCTATAACAGCGTTTTTCCATTCAGTATCATCAAATGAAGTAAGCTCCCAGTCGTTGATTTCAAGACGGGCATCATATATTTCTCCCTCTCTTGAATGATTATATATTGAAGGTCCTTTTTCTGCTTTCCACGAGGTGTCAGATATTAAAGTTTCTTTAGTGTTATCAGTATATACTATATCAATTTGAACGATTGCTTTAGGATGATGACGCCATGTTGATGTGCTGAAATTCCAATGAGGGCATACATCGTTATATAAACCGTTTCCAAGATGTATGCTTATTGCGAAATCATTTTCAATAAGATTGGTTACATCATAAGACGAATATAAAACTGATTTATCAAATTCAGTGAACGGCGTAGTTAAAACACCTTTTGTTACAGGTTTGCCGTTGATTTTTGCTACGCCGTAACCTAACATAATTAAATTGAGAGTTGCATTTTTAATATCTTTTAAAATATGAAATTTTTTTCTTAAAAGAAAGCTATGCAGA
>JAZOOC010000192.1:0-1613 GCA_045654825.1 Clostridia bacterium
TAAATATATATGATATATTAATAATATCAACTTTTTTGATTTATTTCTATATAAATTATGATATATTTTTGAACTATTTTGATATTTTGGTGAAAGCATATGTATAACGAAAAAATTTCTTTTATAAGTGCAAACCGACCTGTTTTCATTGCAAAGGGGCGAAGCGCTGCCGATTTCCATTTTCATAAGGAAATAGAGTTGTTGTATGTGATGGAAGGTAAGATGACTTACTCCACATCACGCGGAACTTTTGAGCTTGGAAGCGGAGATGTAGCATTTTTCAACAGTAATGTTCCCCATTCAACTACGATTGAATCTGAAATTCTTGATAATGTGGTTGTACAGTTTTTAAGCCCTGCAAAATTCAGCAATAACTTAAAGTACCTCGGAATGATTTTAGAAACCGACAGTGTAACGGATTGTATTTTCAGAAGCGGAGAGCCTGAAACGGATGAAATTTGCCAATATATAAGTGCTATGATCACGGCAAACGAACATAGAGAAATTGCATACAATTATTCGGTAATTGCAAATATATATTTAATAATTTCTCTTTTGCACAGAAAGAGCCTGCTTGTCGATAACATCAGCCTCATAAGAAACGATTTGCTTGAAAAAATCATGCCCGTTGTAGAGTATATAAATAGCAATTACAGCGAAAATATCACACTAAAAGAATTAAGCGATATACTCCATCTGAACGAGCAGTATTTTTCCAGACTTTTTAAAAAAGCGACGGGAATAACTCCGATAGAGTACCTCAATTTTGTAAGAATATATGAGGCAGGAAAATTAATAAAATCAGGAGAACACGCCTCCGTCGCCGCATTAAAGACGGGTTTTTCTTCCCTCTCCTATTTCAACCGTGTTTTTAAAAAGCAAAAAAACTGTTCACCGATGGAATACAAAAAAATGAGTCTGTATCAGGAAGCTATGGAATAAAAAAGAAGATCAGCATATGGAAAGCATTCTTAAGCACAGTATTCAAAAGGCAGAAACGAAATCTATCGTTTCTGCCTTTTATCGTAAGGTTTTAGGATTATCCTGAATATTTGGAATATGGTACACATATTCCCTGCTTGTTACAGTACCGGACATAATCATATTGTCAAACCTTGTTCATTAACACAAGCTTCAGCCGTTGTAATTTCACTATGCGTCGGAAGTATTTTCGGTAATGTGTTTTGCATATTCAGTGCCGCATATTTTGTACCTGCATAGTTGTGATATGATAGCACTCTTACTTTTGTTATATTTTTAAGTTCTTTTAAAAATTCTGATATTTTTTCGATTTGGTCATTATTGAAATCAGGAACATAGGGAATCCTGATCACAATCTTCTTTCCGCAGCCATCTAAATACTTTAAATTTTCAAGTATAATTTCGTCACCTTTTAATACCTGTTTAACTGGGGTAGTCATAAATAAAACACAATCCACACCCTTTGTAGCATCATATGAAGCATTAACCATACGACGTCCTAATTCTGTAGAAGTTTTATGAATACCAGGTGTATCTGTAAATGCTATTTGCATTTCTTCAGTAGTTACAATACCTAATATTTTATTTCTAGTTGTTTGAGGTTTATCAGACATAATAGCTACTTTTTTACC
>JAZOOC010000193.1:0-4471 GCA_045654825.1 Clostridia bacterium
ATTCGGTAACAAGACCAAGACGGTCATAGTATTTTTTCTCATTCCAAATCTCTAAGTTGACAACCATATCTATTTTTTCAGTTTCCTTTATAGCACCCATACCGAATATTCGTCTTACATCAACAATACCGATACCGCGAAGCTCGATAAAATGACGGATAATATCAGGCGATGAGCCAACAAGAGTTTTATCCGAAACTTTTTTGATTTCCACCGCGTCGTCTGCAACAAGACGATGACCTCTTTTAACAAGCTCGATTGCGGTTTCGGATTTTCCTACTCCGCTTTCGCCCAAAATAAGAACACCTTCGCCGTAGATTTCAACAAGCACGCCATGTCTTGTAATTCTGGGAGCAAGCTGAACATTTAAGTAGCTTATCAGTGCCGCCATAAAACGCGAGGTTGAAATATCAGTTTTCATAAGGGGAATAGAATATATATTGCAAGCTTCAAGAAGCTCGGGATAAACATCTTCTGCGTGGCTTACAATTATTGCAGGGACTTTTTGAGAGGCAAGCTTTAAAAAAGCATCTCTTCTGGCAAGAGGCTCCATATTGTTAATATATGAGTTTTCTGCTTTTCCTATTATCTGAATTCTTTCATTTTCAAAAACATCATAAAATCCGTTCAAGGCAAGACCGGGACGGTTTAAATCAGCACAGGTAACAAGTGTGTTTTCAACCGAGCCTTCATTAACATATTCAAGTTTAAATTCCTTGATAACCTCGGTAATTGAAACAGTAAAATTATTTTCGCTCATAAGCTTGTCCTCCGAATATGTAAAATATATAAATATTATAATATAATATGGCCGTAAAGTAAAGAAAATAAAAAAATTTTAAAAAAAACTTGATTTTTTGCAATTTATTTGTTAAAATGTTATCTGCATTGATTTTACAGGAGGTGTAACAACAATGGCAAAATGTGAAATTTGCGGAAAATCCACAGTTTTCGGTATTCAGGTCAGCCACTCTCACAGAAGAAGCAACAGAACATGGAAGCCTAACATCAGAAAAATAAAAGCTGTTGTAAACGGCCAGTCCAAAAAAATAAATGTATGTACAAAATGCATGCGTTCCGGCAAGGTTGAAAGAGCTATATAATCATACATCTTTCAACGATTTCTTCATCGGAGTAAATTCTCCGTTCAAAAGAAAGCTTGATTTAATTACAGTATCGCCGGGAGCAGAACAAGGCTTACCGGCGTTTTTGTAATCAAAGCTGTCGATAAATACTTCTGTATCGGACTGATATTTGTCGAACTTTTTTTGCTGAAGTTCGTATAGTCCCGAAACAACTTTAAGAAGCTCTTTCGAATTAAGGGCTTTTTTTGCGTGTTTCAAAATTTTTGAGTAATGAGGCATGCAAAATCCGTTGCTTTCTTTAACTTTTATAAAAAATTCGTCCTTTTTTGCAATTAAGTCAACAAAGGTGTCCATATATCTGTCCTGGTTGTTTTTCATTCTGTCGCATACAACGCAGGATGAGCCTGTTTTTTCTATGTTTTCTATATAATCATCAAGCTTTTTAATATCTTTCTTTTTGAATTTGTCTGTTATTTCAGGCATTTTTAAATTTTCGTTTAAGTTTTTCATCCGTGATTTCAAAACAAGTGCCATCGGAAGAACTTTGGGAAGAGAATTAAGCATAATTATATGATTTTTGCAAAAGCCTTTGCTGTTTGTAAGACCTCTGTAATCGGGCTCCATCATTGCAGGGCCGAGCGCGTAGGAAATTTCTTCATCCTCAAGTCTTTTTTCAAGAGTGCAGAAAGGACAGAAGCATTCCTCATCAAATATTTCGGTTACAGGAATGGTGTATATAGTGTCTTTCATAAAAAATCACGCCTTTTTTAAAATTTACTCTTTCAATTATATCAATTCGGTTGTATAATGTAAAGGGGTGAGAGGATGAAAATTATATTTAAGGATAATAAAACTATAATTGAAAATCCCTCCGATTTCTCCTTAAAGCACACTTTCGACTGCGGGCAGTGTTTTCGTTTCAACGGAGATGACGGCGGATTTTCGGGAGTAGCTTTCAAAAAGAAAATTTTTTTAAAAGAAGAAAATAACCGTATAATAATAGATAATCTCAATCAACAGGAATTTGAAAAAAACTGGTTTTCCTTTTTCGACTTATCAAGAGATTATGGCGAAATCAAAACCTTTTTAAGTAAAGATTCAACCATGAACAAAGCTATTTTATACGGCAACGGTATAAGAATTTTAAAGCAGGATTTTTTTGAATGTCTTATATCTTTTATAATTTCTCAGCAGAATAATATTCCGAGAATTAAAAAAGCGGTTGAGGGTTTTTGCTATCTTTTCGGGGAAGAAAAAGAATATAACCGAGAAAAATATTATACCTTTCCCGATCCGAAAGACATTAGCAGTATAACCGAAAAAGACTTAGAGCCTTTAAAACTCGGGTATCGCAATCCATATATAGTCGAGGCGGTAAGAAAATCCGCAGACGGTGAAATTATAAAAGAAGAGCTTGAAAGCTTAAGCTATGACGAGGCAAAGAAAAAGCTTCTTGAAATAAAGGGAGTCGGAAATAAGGTTGCAGATTGCATACTTTTGTTCTCGCTCGGAAAATTTGAAGCCTTTCCCGTAGATACCTGGATAAAAAAAGCTATGCAGACTCTCTACGGCATAGACGAGAAAAATATATCTGCTTATAAAGATATCAATTACGGAAAATATTCGGGCTTTGCCCAGCAATATATATTTTATTACATGAGAGAAAAAACCAGGAGGATAAATAAATGAAATTACCCGTTCTTTATATAGTAATACCATGTTATAACGAAGAAGAAGTATTGCCTATTACTGCACCTATGTTTAAGGATGAGATTTCAGACCTTATATCAAAAGAAAAAATTGATGAAAACAGTAAAATTCTCTTTGTTAATGACGGCTCAAAGGATAAAACCTGGGAGATTATAAATTCTATTTCAAAGCAAGATTCTGTTTTTAAGGGAATTTCCCAAAGCAGAAATCGCGGTCATCAGAATGCAGTGCTTGCAGGGCTTATGGAGGCAAAAGATAAATGCGATATAACCATAAGCATAGATTGTGACGGTCAGGATGATATAACTGTTATGGAACAGATGGTAGATGCTTATCTTGACGGATGCGATGTGGTATACGGCGCAAGAGCCGAAAGAAAAACAGATACTTTCTTTAAAAGATTTACCGCGCAGAGCTTTTATAAGCTTCTTAATATTATGGGAGTTGAAGCGGTGTATAACCACGCAGATTACCGTCTTATAAGCAAAAAAGCATTGGAGGCTTTTTCGGAGTTTTCAGAGGTTAATCTTTTCTTGCGAGGTATGATTCCGCTTGTTGGTTTTAAGAGTACGGTTGTATATTATAACCGTTCAGAGCGAATTGCGGGAGAATCTCACTATCCGCTTTCTAAAATGCTCGGCCTTGCAATAGACGGAATAACAAGTCTTTCGGTAAAACCCCTCCGTCTTATAACAACACTCGGATTTTGTATTTCCTTTGTAAGTGTTATCGGACTTATCTGGACGGTTGCTCAGTATTTTCTGGGTAATACTGTTTCGGGCTGGGCATCAATGGTTTTCATTCTTCTTTTAGTTTCGGGAATTCAGTTTTTATCACTCGGAGTTATGGGAGAATATATTGGTAAAATGTATATAGAAATAAAACGCAGACCAAGGTATATTATTTCAGACAGAACAGAGGAATGAATTTAATCGGGAATAAATGGGGACCCTCCCCGGTGTCCAAAAGTGATTAAAAGGAGTTGCATTTGCAACTCCTTTTTTGCAGTCTATTTATAACTTTCAAATGTTTTTTCAAGCATATTCTTATAACTGAATTTTCCGTTAACCGCTTTGATTGCATTTTCGCTCATACGATTGTAGGTTTCTTTATCGGTCATAAGCTTTAATATTGCGTTTGAGAAGCCGTCGGTATCGCCGTAAGCAACTGCAATGCCAAGGTCGGTTTCTTCATTTACTATATCGGGATTTCCGCCTGCGGTTGTTGCAACAACGGGAAGTCCCTTTGCAAGTGCCTCAAGTATAGCAAAGGATAGTGCTTCAAGACAGGAAGAGGTATTAACATATATATCCGCGCCGTATAAAAGATTTTCTGTGTCTTTTCTGAAGCCTAATTCAATAACTTCATTCTGAAGATTAAGCTCTTTTATTTTTTCGCTGATAAGCTCCTTGTCTTCACCATCGCCTGCGATAACAAGCTTAAAGGGAATATCAGTTTTTTCTTTTAATTCTTTTATTGAATCTAAAAGAAAGGGTAAGCCTTTGGAAGCAGTGTATCTTGCCATTATAAATATAACAAATTCATCTGTAAGCTTAAGCTCTTCTCTTAATGAAGAGGGCTTTTTTTCTGTGTCGGCTTCAATTGCGTTGTATATAACCTCTATTTTGTCTTTTGGAAAACCATTTCCTATAAGAAGCTTTTTACCGTGAGAGCAT
>JAZOOC010000194.1:0-2666 GCA_045654825.1 Clostridia bacterium
ATGAGAGAATTAAAGAAATCTGTAAAGATAAAGATATAAATTGGGTTAACCTTGAAGTGTTCGACGGAATACACGAATTTACAAAAAATGATGAGCAGATTGAAATGGTTATAGAAGAACTTTTTAAAGCCTGAGAGGTATACAGAAGACTATAATAATATAAGTCAGTTTAATCCAAACTGACGAGGATAGAAAGGAATACAAATATGAAAGCGATTATAACAGTAATAGGACACGATAAGGTTGGTATCATTCATAAGGTGTCGGGAATTTTAGCGGAAGCAAAAATTAATATTTTGGATATTTCCCAGACTATTATGCAGGATATGTTTACTATGATTATGCTTGTTGATATTAAAAATTCAATAAACACTATAGACGAAATATCTAAAAAGCTTGATATTGCAGGCGATGAACTCGGACTTTCAATAAAAATTCAGCATGAAGATGTTTTTAATTCAATGCACAGAATATAGGTGATGTTATGTTAAACAGAAGAGAAATCATAGAAACTATAAAAATGTTTGAAGAAGAGCATCTTGATGTAAGAACAATTACAATGGGAATATCCTTAAAAGATTGCTCTGATCCCGACATAGACAGAATGTGCGATAAGGTATATAATAAAATTACAACTCTTGCAAAAGACCTTGTAAAAACAGGGGAAGATATAGAAAAGGAATACGGAATCCCTATAATAAACAAAAGAATTTCAGTAACTCCTATATCCTATTTAGCAGAGCAGGCAAATTCTGTTTCGGATTGTGTAAAATTGGCAAAAACTCTTGATAAAGCAGCAAAAACTACAGGAGTTAATTTTATCGGCGGATATAGTGCACTGGTTCATAAACATTATACAAAAGGGGACAAGCTTTTAATTGAATCTATTCCCGAAGCACTTGCAGTAACCGAAAGAGTTTGTTCAAGTGTTAATGTAGCAACAACCAGAGCGGGAATAAATATGGACGCCGTTAAGCAAATGGGGGCTATTGTTAAAGAAACAGCATTGAAAACTGCAGATAAAGGCGGTTTTGGTTGTGCAAAACTTGTTGTTTTTGCAAATGCTGTTGAAGATAATCCGTTTATGGCAGGAGCTTTTCACGGAAGCGGTGAGGGTGAATGTGTAATAAATGTCGGAGTAAGCGGTCCCGGTGTTGTAAAATGTGCTCTTGAAAAAATAGGTAAAGATGCAGATTTTGAAGCGGTTGCAGAAACTGTTAAGAAAACTGCGTTTAAAATAACAAGAATGGGACAATTGGTAGCAAAAGAGGCTTCAAAAAGACTTAATGTTCCTTACGGAATAGTTGATTTATCTCTTGCTCCTACCCCCGCAATAGGTGACAGTGTAGCTCATATTCTTGAAGAAATGGGCCTCGAAAAATGCGGAACTCACGGCACTACCGCTGCACTTGCACTATTAAACGATGCTGTTAAAAAAGGCGGTGTTATGGCATCAAGCTATGTAGGCGGTCTTTCAGGCGCGTTTATACCGGTAAGTGAGGATGCGGGAATGATATCATCAGCGGAATGCGGTGCGCTGACTTTGGAAAAACTCGAAGCTATGACTTGTGTGTGTTCTGTAGGACTTGATATGATAGTAATTCCCGGAGATACAACAAAAGAAACTATCTCCGCAATAATTGCTGATGAGGCGGCAATAGGTGTTGTTAATAATAAAACAACAGCTGTAAGAGTAATCCCTGCGCCGGGAAAAGTTATAGGTGATTCGGTTGAATTTGGCGGACTTCTCGGTACAGGTCCCGTTATGAAGGTTAATCCGTACAGTGCACAAACATTTATTAACAGAGGGGGAAGAATCCCCGCGCCTTTACACAGTCTTAAGAATTGAGGTTGCTATGAAATTTACAAAAGTTAAGGAATTTATGGATTCTCTCACTGATTGGATAATTCCCGGTAATTCAGTTGTTATATATAAAGATGATGAAAAGGCTTTTGAATACAGCTCAGGCTACTCGGATAAGGAAAATAAAATAAAGATGAACGGAAATGAATATCTTAATATTTATTCCTGTTCAAAACCGGCTACTGTAGCGGCTGCTTTGACTCTGACAGAAAAAGGACAGCTTCCTTTAAATTACCCTTTATCTTATTACATACCGGAATTTAAGGATATGTATATAAAAGACGAGAACGGGGAACTCAAAAAAGCAAAAAATGAGATAACAATTCACAATCTTTTCACAATGACCGCCGGTTTTTCTTATAATACGCAAATTTCCGCTTTTGATGAAGCAAGAAAGCTTACAGACGGAAAGATGGATACTCTTACAGTCGTTAAATGTCTTGCGAAAGAGCCTCTTTTGTTTGAACCGGGAGAAAGATGGAATTACAGTCTTTGTCATGATGTTCTTGCGGCTGTTGTGGAAGTTGTATCAGGTGTTAAATTCAGTAAATATGTAGAAGAAAATATATTCAAACCACTCGATATGACTAAATCATTTTATCATTCTACCCCGGAAATATTGAATAACATGGCAGAACAATATGAATGTAAGGTAACTGAGACGGATTGTGTCAAATTGCAAAGCGAAGGCTCCCGTGAAACCGGTTCGGTAGTAAATATCGGTAAAAATAATTCTTTAGTTTTCGGAGAAAATTACGATAGCGGCGGTGCGGGGATTATAACAACTGTTCCCGATTACGCA
>JAZOOC010000195.1:0-5427 GCA_045654825.1 Clostridia bacterium
AGATTTTCTTTGCGGTAAGGAGGACTAAAAAATGGAAAGAATTATAATACCTAACAGTGAATTTAAAGAAAGAATTGAAAAGCTTCAGGCTGCAATGAAAAGAGATAATGTTGAATTGTTTCTTGCGTATGGTAACGAAGCAGAGCCCCAGTATATAAGATATCTCTCAAATTACTGGCCTTCTTTTGAAACAGCAGGAGTTTTAGTTACTCAAGAGGGTGACCCTGCACTTTTAATAGGTCCTGAAAGTTATACTTATGCTGCTGACCGTTCGAAAATATCTGAAATAAGACTTTTGAAAGCATTCCGTGAATCTTCAGACCCTGAATATCCCGGAAAACCTCTTGATACTTTCGCAGGTCTTATTGAAGAACGCTTTAAATCGGATAAGCCCGGTAAAATTTATGTAGCCGGATACAGTCTTATGAATGTTGGCGTTTATTCTGCATTAAGAGAAATATTTACTGAAGAAAATATCATCAAAGGAGATTATCTCTTAAACGATTTAAGAATGATAAAAACAGAAAACGAGTTAAAATGTCAGAGAGTTGCTGCTGAAATAACAAGAAAAACTTTCGATTTTGTATTGGAAAATATCAGACCTGGTATGACTGAAACCCAGGTTGCAGGCCTTGCTCTCGGAAAAATGCACGAGCTTGGTGCGGAAAGAGAAAGCTATCCTCTCTGGGTATTGACCGGCGAAGGAAGCGACCAGGCAATAAGCCGTGCTCGTCAGAAGGTTATAGAAAAAGGTGATTTCACATTCCTTCAGATTGGCGCAAGATATGAGGGATATGCTTCTTCAATTGGCAGACCTGTTATATTCGGCAAAGCAACTGATGAGCAGAAAGCTCTTATTAATGCAGGCTATATCGGTCAGAATACCGTGTTTAATAATATCAGAGACGGACTTTGTGCAGGAGAATTAGCAAGATTATATGAAAAGAATATAACTGAAGCAGGATATGGTGATTGGCTCCTTTATGGTCCTTGTCACGGAAACGGACTTATGGAAGGTGAAGCTCCATGGGTAGAAAATAATTCAGAATGGATTCTTAAAGAAAATATGACTTTCTGCTGCGATATTTTCCTCGGAAATCCCAAGCTTAAAATGGGACTTCGTATGGAAGATGTAATAAGAGTTACAAAAGACGGTTGCGAAAACTTAACAGCTTATCCGCAGAAGGTTTTTGAATTATAATTGTCAGAGGTAAGAATTATGAGCGGTAAAAATAAATGGTATATTGTTGACGGATACAGACCTTCGCCGACACCGGATCCGAATGCCAAATATGAAGGTCATGAAAGTATTATGATTTTAAATACTAATGATAAAGATGCAAATATCTTATTAAGCTTCTATTTTGAAGACAGAGATCCCGTAGAGAACATTCCCTATGTTGTTCCTGCTAAAAGAATAAGATGTTTCAAATCCGACGATAAGGAAGTTCTTGGCGGTCTGGAAATCGGTGTAGGAGTTCAATATTCGCTGGAAATCAAGAGCGATATCGGTGTTATTGTTCAATATGGCAGATTGGACGTTCAGCAACCTAATATGGCATATATGGCATTGATGGCACAAAGTGAATAATAACCAACTTTAATGTTGTGAATTCCTCTGCGACGAAAATTACAGAAGGTTCCGGTATTGTGAATTTAAAATACCGGACTGCAATGTAAACAGTCGGCATCATGAAATAAGATGACGAGAGATTAGGTGTAAAATTTATGCTTGATTTCTCGTTTTTTCTTGGCTTGCTTGTCAGAAGCTGATATTAAATTTGCAATAAAAAGGAGAATAAATCATGGTTAAAAAAATACCGTTTAAACAGGTGCATCTGGATTTTCATACTTCACCGGATATTTATGAGATTGGCACGAAATTTTCTAAAACTAAATTTCAGGATGCTTTGAGAAAAGGGAATGTCGACAGTATTACCGTTTTTGCAAAATGTCATCAAAGTCTTTGCTATTATCCCACAAAAATAGGTACTATGCATCCTCATCTTGATTTTGATTTAACAGGTGCTATGGTTGAAGCGGCTCACGAAATAGGTGTTCGTGCACCGATATATATTACTGCAGGCTGGTCAGATAAAGATGCCACAGAGCATCCTGAATGGGTTGTGCGTGATCGTGAAGGAAATATGTGTGCAACAGCTACTTATGATTTTAATGCAAGGCCGGAAACAGCGAAAAAAGATTGTTCGTGGCATCATATGTGCCTTAATGATGGCGGATATGCAGAACATATATATGCCCTTACTGAAGAGGTGTGCCAAAGATATAAGGATGTAGACGGACTTTTTTATGATATATGTGTTGTTGGAGATACCTGTTATTGTGATTCCTGTAAACAGTCTATGATTGAAATGGGATTTGATATTGAAAATGAGTCGGATGTGAAAAAACATTTCAGCATCAAACGCCGTTTGTTTATGAAAAAATGCAGTGATGTTATCAAAAAGTATCATCCGGATGCGACTGTATTTTTTAACAGTGGCGGTGCAAATCCGAAAAGAGCAGAGTATCACGAATATCAGACCCATTTTGAAATGGAAAATTTACCAACAGCCTGGGGAGGATATGACCAGTTACCTCTTCGTGCGAGATTTTTTCAGAATACGGGAAAAGATGTTATTGGAATGACGGGCAAATTTCATCTTGCCTGGGGTGAATTCGGCGGATTTAAGCCTAAAGAAGCATTAAAATATGAAGTTGCCGCAATGGCGACATATGGAGTTGGTGCATCAATCGGAGACCACTTGCATCCGGACGGTGAGATGGAAAAGCAGACCTATGAAAATATAGGTTTTGCGTATGATTACCTTGATAAAATAGCTCCTTTTTGCTATGGCGGAGAATTTGTTGTCAATGTGGGAATATACCTTGGTAACGATTGGGAAGCTAATGAAGGTGTTTCAAAAATCCTTTTGGAAAATCAAATAGATTATGCCGTAGTTAACGGTAATGATTTTAATAAATTTGATACAGTTATTGTTTCTTCGGGTGCTAAAATGGAAAAAGACTACCTTGAAGCGTTCAAAGCTTTTCTTGTCAATGGCGGTAAGGCAGTTATAATGGCAGATGCACTCGTAGAGAATAGTGAATTTTTAATTGATACAGGGCTTAAATATATTGGAGCTCCTGAATTTGATTGTGACTATCTGGTTTTGGATGAGCAGAAAGAGAATTTGCCTGATGCCCCTATGCTTTGTAATATTCCCGGTCACAGAACCAAAAATATAGATGCTCACATAATTGCTGAAATTATTACACCGTATTTCAACCGTACATACGAACATTTTTGCGGTCATAAAAATACACCCCATAACAAAACTACATCCCGTTTGCCGGGTATTTCTAAAAAGGGGAATATTGTCTATCTTGCACACTCTTTGGGAAGTCAATATGAATTATATGGCTCCGTTTTCCATAAAAGATACTTTATGTATGGGTTAAATTCAGTGTATGAAGGAGCTCCGCTTTCTGTGAAAGGCCTCGGTGTGCAGGGAAGAGTAACTGCAATACACCAAAAGGAGCTGAAAAGATATTGCATTAATATGCTGTATGCAAGCCCGGTGCGTAAAGGTGTGGCAGAAGTTATTGACGATATTTTACCGGTATATAATATAGAAGTTTCTTTTAAAACGGATAAGGGAATTAAAAAAGTTTATAACGGTATTACCGGAGAAAATATCGAATTTTCATTTGCAAATGGTAAAGTTTCCTTTGTTTTGCCAAAACTTGATTGCCACGCATCAATTGTTTGTGAGTATTAATCTGTGGCTCAGAAGGGTAGATTAACACAAATGGCACGGACATAAGAATCCGTGCCATAGCTTTTTTGTATATTAAAATATGATACGCAGTAAACAAAGATAAAAGATTTGTTTAATTTTTTGTATTTGATAGAAAATATAGTAAAAATCTGTAAAGCCTTGCTAGAACTGTGTTTGCAGGTCTAACTGTGGGATAACATGTGGTCAAAATCGTTTTTTGCGATTTTTAAACAAAGCAAAAACCCCAGAAACCGCTTGGTTACTGAGGTTTTGTTGGTCGGGATAACAGGATTTGAACCTGCGGCCTCTTCGTCCCGAACGAAGCGCGCTACCAAACTGCGCTATATCCCGAAACTCAAACCATTATAACACATAAAATCAGTTAATTCAATACCTAATTTTAAAAAACTGTATTGAAAATTAAAATAAATTATGATATGATTTCTAATTGCAGGGAGGTGACCGTATTGAATAAGAAAAATGTTCTTATAATAGCAAATCCGAAAGCGGGGAAAATGAAAGCCAAAAAAGCGTTAAGCGGAGTAATAAAAATATTTAAAGATAATGGTTATCTGATAACGGTTGCCTTTACCAAAGGGCGTTCAGATGCAACTAAAATTGTTAAGAAAAAAGCCAAAAAATATGAACTTGTTGTATGTTGCGGCGGAGATGGAACATTAAACGAAGTTATAGCAGGTCTCTCGCTTCTTAGTAATCCTCCCAAGCTTGGATATATTCCTACAGGCTCGACAAATGATTTTGCGGCAGGGCTTAAATTATCTAAAAATGTGATAAGCTCAGCTAAAAAGATTATAGCGGGAAAAAGCTATCCGATAGATTTAGGAACATTCAACGGCAGAACTTTTGCGTATATTGCATCTTTCGGTGCTTTTACCGAAGTATCGTATAGTACACCCCAGGAAATAAAGAACCTGTGGGGGCATATGGCATATCTTCTTGAGGGAATCAAAGATATAAAAAATATCAAGCCTTACAAAGTTTGTGTTAAAGCAGGGGATAATAAATACGAGGGCGAATATATATTCGGCGCGGTTACCAACGCTATGTCGATTGGGGGAATATTGAAGCTTGATCCCAAGGTTGCAAAGCTTGATGACGGACTATTTGAGGTTATGCTTGTAAAAATGCCGAAAAACATAATGGAACTTCACCGAATAATCAACTGTTTTATACGCAGACATTTTGATGATGTTATGATAACATTCGTTCAGGCATCGCAGCTGGAAATTGAAGCTTCCAAAGAAATGAACTGGTCACTTGACGGAGAGTATCAGAAAGGTACAGAAAAAATAAATATAGAAAACAGAAAGCATGCTTTAAGAATTATAATGTGAAAAGGGGTCTGTATTTTACAGACCCCTTTAATGTTATTTATTACAGTTACAATTTGAACAAGATTTAGAGGAAGGGCATCCGATACATTTGACACCTTTCTTTTTAGCTTTTACTATATATATTATTGCTGATAGAACAATTACAAGAACAACAGCCGTTGCAATTAAATCATACATAAGCTACACCTTCTTTGAGTTTTTATTTGCTTTTATACTAAGCAGGCAGATAACAGAAATTATAACCGCGATGGCGATAATACCGGGAATAAATCCTGCGCCTAAATGATTTG
>JAZOOC010000196.1:0-2477 GCA_045654825.1 Clostridia bacterium
AGTGTAATTTCCGTTTGAGTTAAGTGAATTGAAGTATTCTTCATTAAGCTTGGCAAAAACATCAAAAAACAATTCCTGTATTTTGATTTTATATCCCCAGTTTTTTATAATGTAAAGATTATATGCTTTTTTGTATTTGTCATAATAATATTGTGTGTTTGTCGGTGTATATACAATCGGAAGATTAAATCTGTTGTCAGCAAGATTGCTTGGATATTCAAAAAAGAAAGAATAATAGGAAAAATTCCCGCTAACCTTGAAAAAATATCTTTTATCGCGGGGGATACAAATAATACTGTTTGCACCTACATTGTATTTTTTTCCGTCAAAGTGAATTTCCATATTTCCAGATGTTATAAAATCAAGATGACCGTATGGTTTTGGCACATAATCGCAAGTCCAGCTCTGAATACCTGAATAATTTGGTCTGACAACCTGGACATCTTCGCCCAGACAAATATTAAAATCGTTATTATTCAACCGAATACACCTCACAAAGACTTTTTTTTATAATATATTTTTTTGATTGAAAAGTCAAATATTTTTTTGAAATATATTTGTAATTTATGTTCGAAAATTCCTGTTTTGGTTTTTCTGTTCATAGACTTTTTAGTTGATTTATGATATTGTTTTTACAGTATGGTGGAAAGGAATAACATAATGAAAGAACTAGACATAAAAGAACTATCAGTCGAACAAAAAATCGGGCAGCTTCTTGTTGTCCGCGGCTGTAACGATGAAGAAGATAAAAAATTCATATATGAAATGATAGATAAGAAAGCCGTTGGCGGTGTGCAGATGTGTTTTTGCGACGGATACAAAGATTTTATGGATGAAATTAAAAGCCGTGCGGATTATCCGATTCTTATATGTGCGGATATGGAAAACGGCTATCCCGGAGGAAAAATAAAATATCCTACCGCTATGGGAATTTCCTCCTGCGGCGACCCGAAAATCGCATATGAGCTTGGAAGAATAACCGCCATAGAAGCAAAAAAAGACGGAGTTAATGTTGCGTGGGGACCCGTGGTTGATTTGTCGGGTAACGGAGCTGTTAATAAAAACGCAAGATGCTTCGGCGATGATCCAAAGTTTGTTTCAGAATATGCCAATCAGATGATTAAAGGCTTTCAGGATGAGGGTATGATAGTTACCGCAAAGCATTTTCCGGGTTGCTGTGATGTTCTTGTCGATACCCATATGGAAAAAGGGGATAGTAATTTAACTGAAAAAGAATTGCTTGAAAAAGATATAGTTCCATATCTTGAGGCTATGAAAGATGTTGAGCTTTCAGGAATTATGACAGGTCATGTTCTTTTGAAGAGTATAGACGATAAATACATAGCATCTTTATCCAAAAAAGTTATAGATATTATAAGAAATCAGGGGTTTGACGGACTTATTGTTACAGATTCTCTTGCAATGATGGCAGTTGTTCAGAACTACGGCGATGAAGCAAGTATAGGACTTTCGGTTGCGGCAGGAAACGATATGGTTCTTCCCAATTACCGTTTAAGCTTTAAAGAAAGCTTTGATTATTTAATGAAAGCATATGAAAATAAGGTCTTTTCAGAAGAAAGACTTAACGAAGCTGTAAGACGCGTGTTAAAAGCGCAGAAGCAGACAATGAAAAAAGCTTCATTAACCGAGCCGTCAAAGGAAATGATTGAGCTTGCGGAAAATATAAACTGTAAATGCATTTCGGAAACAACAGCCGAAGGAATATCCTTTGCACTTTCGGATAAAACAACAAAGCATTTTGTAATACTTTGTGAAAATGAATATCCAAAAGACTGCCAGAAAATAAACAGGGAAATCGAGCTGGGCAATTCAAATTCAAGAGCATCGGCAGAGATAAGAAAAGAAAAGCTCTTAAAAGCATTTGAAAATTCAACAGCGACAGTAATAAGCGAATTTCCAAACAACATCGAAATTGAAGAAACCTGCAATATGATATCAAAGGCAGACGAAACAATATTCTTCACATTCTGTAAAACATGCTGTTATTTAGGAACAGATGGAATAACAGAACGAATGGAAGCTTTAATGAAAGCAAATATAGATAAAATTTCAACAGTTGTCCATATCGGTAATCCTTATGAAGTAAAGAAATTCAAAAACATAAAAAGAATTATTTCCAGTGTGTGCGATAACGACGACTATATTATAAAAATTTTAAAAGGCGAGAAAAAAGCAGAGGGAATTCTGCCGGTAAATATTTAAATAGGTCACGCTGACTGAATTTACCATTATACAAATAATAAAAAATAATATAAAATTAATCTAAAGGAGCGAGAAAAATGAAAAGAATTTTAATTATGGCATTGGCAGTTGTGATTGCTTTAACAGCATTATCAGGCTGCGGTAAAGAAGAAATCGTAAATTCTCTTTACAATCCCGAGGTTAAAGTGGGAGATACAGGTGGCTTAAAGCTTCCCTTATCCGACAGTACAGAAGAATTAACCTGGAGTGTTAAT
>JAZOOC010000197.1:0-3276 GCA_045654825.1 Clostridia bacterium
ATGCATATAATCTTGGAACAGGCACAGGCTACAGTGTTCTTGACATTGTTAAGGCATATGAAAAAGCTTGCGGAAGAAAGATTAACTATAAAATCGCCCCAAGAAGACCCGGAGATATTGCAATGTGTTATGCTGACCCTGAAAAATCCAAGAAAGAGCTTGGATGGCAGGCAGAATATGACATTGAAAAAATGTGCAAGGACAGTTGGAATTTCACAGTGAAAAACTCTTAATAGGATAAAGATAAGGGATGTAGGAAATTATTATAAATTTCTTACATCCCATTTTTTATTCTTCTATAAAATGTATTGTTTGTGTTTTTCCGTCAAATCCAAGCCTGGAATTTTGGAAAATAGTCTGTGCTTCTTTTATATAATCCTCAGGATTTGGCATTGATGGCGAATAATGAGTGAGCCATAATTCTCCAACACCACATTTTGCAGCAATATCAGCAGCTTCTGCAAATGTCATATGCATTTTAACTTTTGCATGACTTTCCTTTTCGTCACTACCATACATTCCCTCTAATATAATAAGGTCTGCACCTTTACAGTTTTCATAAAGACTATCTGTGGGGCGGGTGTCGGTGCTGTATACAAACCTTATACCCTTTCTTTTTTCGCCAAGAACCATATCAGATGTATAGGTTTTGCCATCAAATTCTGCAGTATCTTCTTTTTGAAGAGCAGACCACACAGGCATAGGAACATTATTTGCCTTTGCTTTTTCAACATCAAATTTCCCTGCCCTTGGAACATCTATACGGTAGCCATAGCAATTAACTGCATGTTTGACCTTGAAGGCTGTTATTGTGAAGCCGTTGAAATAAAAGGTTTCTTCAATATCATCAAGCTCTATAACTTCCACATCGAAGGTAAGACCGGGAGCTATTATGCAAAGAGATGAAACAACTTTTCTTGCCCCCTTTGGTCCTATTATGAGTACAGGCTGCTGCCTGCCTTCATTTCCCATTGAAAGAAGCATGCCGGGAAGTCCGCTTACATGGTCGGCATGAAAATGAGTGAGGCATATTACATCTATTGGTTTAAATGTGAAATTAGCGCATTTGAGTGCAATTTGCGTTCCCTCGCCGCAATCAAAAAGCACACAATGACCATTGTGCCTTACAAGAGCAGACGAAAGCCATCTTGACTTAAGGGGCATTGTCCCCCCTGTTCCCAAAAGAGATACATCTATCATATTATCATTCCTAACATCATTTATAAGTGTATGATACCACAATATGTAAAATAAATCCAGTTAAATTTTAATCTGAGTGTAGATTTTTAATGTTTTTTATGTTAGAATTTAAGAGGTGATTTTATGAAAAGACTTAATTTAACAATTCCAACTCTCCTCGGAACCGAAAAAACCATTGCAAATGAAGTTATAAAGCTTGGTTATGAGGTTAATTCTGTTACAGACGGAAGGGTTAATTTTGAAGGTGACCTTGAGGCTGTATGCCTTACAAATATTAACTTAAGGTGTGCGGAAAGAATTCTTATACATATGGGTGATTTTAAAGCGGAAAACTTTGAAGAACTTTTTGAGGGAGTTTTAAATATTCCATGGGAAAAATTTATTGGAAAAGATGATGCTTTCCCCGTTACCGGACACAGCTTAAGATCTAAACTTCACAGCGTGCCTTCGTGCCAGTCTATAATCAAAAAAAGCATAGTTAAAAGACTTTCTGCCAAATTCGGTCAAAGCTATTTTGACGAAACAAAAGCTTTGGTTCCGGTGCATTTTGCGATTATGAAGGATGTTGTATCTATGTATATCGATACATCGGGTGATAATTTATATAAAAGAGGATACAGGGAGAAAACCGTTCTGGCACCCATGAGAGAAACTCTTGCCTTTGCCATGGTTGATATGAGCTTCTGGAGAGGCGACCGTCCTCTTGCAGACCCATTTTGCGGAAGCGGAACAATTCCTATTGAAGCAGCACTTTATGCAACAAATACCGCTCCGGGACTAAAAAGAAAATTTGCTGCAGAAACATGGAGAGATATTATACCAAAAGAAATGTGGCAGGATGCACGCGAAGAAGCAATGGAAAACCGTGATATGAGTGTTTGCTGTGATATACAAGCATCGGATATTGATCCAAAGGCAATAGAAATTGCAAAGCAAAATGCAAAAAACGCCGGTGTTTACGATAAAATAAGGTTTTCTGTGTGTGATTGTGCCAAACTTAAGCCATTTAAGGAAAAGGGTGTTATTATTTGCAATCCGCCGTATGGTGAAAGACTATCGGATGTTAAATCCTGCCAGAAGCTTTATAGTATGATGGGCAAAAAATTTGCCACATTTACTGAAGCTAAAAAATTTATTATGACATCTTATGAAGAATTTGAAAAATATTATGGCAAGGAAGCAGATAAGAGAAGAAAGCTATATAATGGAATGCTCAAATGTTATGTTTATCAGTATTTTAAATAATAAGGTTCTATAACAAATGTTGGGGTTTGGTTTTATTTGGAGATTCTTCGCTAACGCTCAGAATGACATTAACACAGAACTTTTAAAATCAAACTGTCATTCTGAACAAAGTGAAGAATCTCAAACCCCAACATTTACAAAAGAACCTTAATTTATTGTTGCGCTAATTATCTTTGAGGTATCAACAGGAATTATATCCTCTGAGTTATTCCAGAAAAAGAGCTTTAACTTGCTAACACCTGTTATTTTTTCACTTATCTCAAAATTAAGCTTACTTGCGCCTTTATTAATATCAATGTTTTCCATAGTTTTAAGATACACAAGGCAGCCCGAATTATCATAAAATCCCAGTATGGCTGATATATCTTCTGCCGATTTATAACTCATTATGTCAAAATACAATATGAGCTTGTTATCCTCAACTTTAGTATCTGCGTGCATTGGATGAATTTCACCGGTGAGACAGGATATGCTGTTTATATGTGCATTGCCTGCCATGTCCTCAACTGCAATATAAATATCCTCATAGGGAGCGTCAACTGCTGAAATATCAAAAGACACTTCATATTCATCGCCAATTTGAGAATTTAATGTTTTTATGCCATTGCCACCCTGCAAAATGCCATTTTGGTCAATATACAAATAGTAAATAATAGCAATATGCATATTGTCCCTGCATTTCACTTCAACAATTTCTCCATCAATTGTAACACCTGTAATTTCCGGCTCAACCGAATCCACATAGAAAGGTACTTCTATATTGTGCTTTGCGGGATTTTCCTTTTCATAATCAAGATATGATGTGAGCTTTAAGCTATACTTCCCGTCCGG
>JAZOOC010000198.1:0-3313 GCA_045654825.1 Clostridia bacterium
TGAAAGCTTCTTTGGCATAATCCGAAATGTTTTCAAAGTCTTCGTATGATGTAACATCTACATTTTCGCTTAGCGACATATCTAAGCCTTTGAATTTCATATAGCGGTGAATTATTGCCGCCATCTGTTCACGGGTAATAGTATTATCAGGTGCAAATTCTGTTTCTGACACGCCATTTACTATTCCGTTCTGAACCGCCCAGCCCACTGCATTTTCATAATATGTACCTTCAGGTACATCTGCAAAATCTGCTTTGGTTGCAGTTGGCTCTTTTTCCAATCTGTAAAGAACCGTTACAAACATCGCTCTTGTAACTGTATTGTTAGGTGCGAATTCAGTTTCGGAAATACCCTTCATAAGTTCTTTCTCGTTAATGTATTTTACATACTCATAATACCAATCATCCGTCTTTACATCACTAAAGGGGTTAACCCATTCTGTTTTTACGGGTTCTTCTTTTGTTGTCTCTTCTTTAGTTGTTGTTTCCTCAGTAGGTTTCTCAATGGTTTCTTCATCTGATTTGCCTGATGAAGAACTTCCGCCTGATGAACCGCCCGAACTGCGTATTTTTTCGAATGTCACCTCAATCTCGCTGTCCGCATTCACCGAATCATAGGTATATTCAAGTACCGCACCTAAACTTGCTCCGTCAACCTTTACATCATTTACTTTATACCCGGAATCAGGTGTGAATATAAAGAGTAGTTGTTTACCCTCTGTAGCTTTAATTTCACCTGACGGGTTAATTTTTCCGTTTGCTCCTGCAGTTGCCTTAATTGTGTATTCTTTTGCCTCGACTATAGGAGTGTCCGATTCTTTTATATTTACATGGGTCACTGCATTTTCAAAAGGAACTAAATCTCCATCTTTTGTATATGCTTCTATGTAGTTTACATTGATTTCGGTTTTTCCTGCCTTTTTTGCTTTAAAAGTAAATGTACCAAGAACACCTTCAACCAATGTATTTTCCGTGGCGAGTGCATCCATCCAGAAAAGTTTCAATGGGGATTCATCTGTTTTGGCTGTAAGCGTTCCTCCGATAAGCTTTGCATCATCGTATCGCATAATTTCAAGAAATTCGGCATCAAACTTAATCTCACAGAGCATCGCAATAACGCCTGTAGAGTCTGTTGCTTTAAGCTCAATTTCAATATTCTCTCCCGAAACAGTTTCATACTGTCCTGATACAAATGCGCTGCCGCCCTCTGCATATGCAACTTGCGAAAAGAGGGAGATAAGCATACACAAAACTAATCCGGCAGATAATATTCGTATGTTTTTTCTCACTTCAATACCACCTTTGACTTTCAATTTTTAATTTCTATATAATTTGCCACTTTGGCAAGAACAACAAATTTTTTTGGAGTTTTTAATGTTATTTCCTGTTGAACTCGTTGTGACAAATACTGTAGAGCTTTTCACCGGCAGACTTATTTGTCATCTCAAGCATATATTCCGGTTTTCTGAAGTCTGAATATTCACAGAAAAAACAATCGTGCTCGCAGCCTGAAGAGCAGGTTAAACTCTTTTCCCACAAAGGACATTTGTATAACTCAGATACAATCAAATATCCGTCGCTTGTGTATTTTAATTCTTTCACTTCTATACCTCCTATATCCTCATATTTACACATTATGATTTTATCAAACTATAATAAAAAATGTTGATTTTGGCATAAATCGCAGATTTTTGGCACAGATTGCATATTTTTTTGATAAAACAACCCTTGATAAGCACAAAAAAACTCTCCCGAAGGAGAGTTTCAAGATTTATTATTTTAATAATTTAAACACACTTTTGAACTGAACGTTCCGTCTTGGGCAGTGAAATCGTACATGCCCTCGTACTTCTCTGTGGTTGTTATAACAGAGCTGATTCCAATACCGTAATCTACTTCATCAAATTTCAGATTAGTTTTACACGGATTTTCTATCTTCACAAGCAGGCGTGTTTCTTTTTCTCTTATATCAACATCAATAATTTTCTCTTTTGATTTAAGCTTCTTTGTAGCATTGATTGCATTCTCAAAAAGATTGGCTATTACTGTAACCATGTCTTTAGGGGATACAGGTATATCATTTCCGGCACGAGCTGAGATTTTTACTTTAATACCCGCATCTTTTGCTTTCTTTTCATACACAGAAAGAACTGTATTTATCGTTGGATTTTTGCAATAGTTTATTTCGCCAAGGCTATCGGAGTCATCGTCTACAAGAGTTTTTAAGTAGTCCTTTACGGTTTCAATGTCGTTTTTGTTTGCAAATTCCAAAAGCACAAGGTTATGATGTCGTCTGTCGTGTCTTGCCATGCGGTCTGCCGCCATTTGCAGATTTTCATTTTCAATCTGCAAAAGCAGAAGTTTGTTTTGCTGTTCGGTTTCTCGTTTCATCGCAACTTCTGTCATATTTTTAATCTTGGAAAATATGACAGGATATACCGCAAAGATTGAAATGCTGAGGAAAAGAAGCGGTATAAATCCGGGTTCATAAATGCTTGCAATTTTAACGGGAAATACCGATAGTGCAACTAATGTAATTACAAATATGACATTTACAAAAACAAGCTGATACCACCCTGCTACCATACTTTTTGATGCTACACGGCATAAAGGACAAACAAAATTCAAAAAATAATACAAAATACCAATCAAAAGCGCGCAAAGGACAATCAATCTGATTACGATGTTCATACCGGGGAATGTCCCTTGTATTACCGTATTAAACGCCATAAATATACAGAAGAAAACGGAGTATGTAAGTATGGTAAAAAGTCTTTGAGAAAGCTTTCCTTTTGTAGTTGCAAAAAAGACAATATATTGAAGGATGAAGGCTGAAATAAATATTAAAAAGAATTTCATACCGATATCATTTATCACAAATTCTCCGAAACACCAAAGACATCCCTGTAACACAAGCCAAATGCTCCAAATAACAAAGGTTGTTTTTTTACTGTATTTTAAGTTTGATGAGTATATGCCCGAAATGGCATGTGCCACAAGAATGAATAATTGTTCAATTAAGACTGATATTGTAGCCATACTTAACCCTCCTGCCCATCGTACTGAAGAAGCCAGAATGCTTCTTTAATTTCATTATGTGCACCACGAGGAAGAAATAACTTTGTATTGTTATTAAAGCTCACTTCCCCGGTAGATACACTTTTAACTTTATTAAGATTTATTATATAAGCACTTCCGCCACGAACAAATCCGCCATATTGCGAAAGTTCTTCAAACAGCTCTGCAACCGTCATTCTCGAACGCACCTGTTCATCGCTTACAAAATTCACATACTGATAGTGAGAGCGCGACTC
>JAZOOC010000199.1:0-3650 GCA_045654825.1 Clostridia bacterium
AGCAAAAGCGATTATTCTTAATTTAGATTTGTTTTTACTCATATACACTACCTCATTTACTCATATTTAATTATACTATAAATGAGGTAGCATTTCAAATACATTTATATTACAATTGTATATCAATATTAACACAAAATCTAATAATTATTAATTTCATATAGATTATTTAATACAAGCCAGTTCTGCGGAAAAGGTCGCATCAAATCCCAATATCCCACCCCTGCAAAACCGTATTCTTCCACAAGCTCCAACTTAGCTTTGATACTTCTTGCATCTTCAAACCATACTTCATGGATTTTTCCTTGTTCATCTGTATAGTTAAACCAAGGTGACATTGCAACTTCATCATAATTTATAACAGCATTATATTTTGAAGCTAATTCAACTGCTGTAACGCTAGAAATCGAAGGCGCACGACTTTCACCTTTAATATATGGCAAAGTCCAATCATATCCGTATGTAGGCACACCGAGATATATTTTTGATGGGTCAATTCTTGTAACGGCATAATCAAGTACTTCTCTGACTTTGTTGATAGGTGCTACGGCTAGTGGAGGGCCATAAGTATATCCCCATTCATAAGTCATAAGCAATACATAATTTGCTGAGTTGCCAATAAGACCATAATTATGCCCTTCGTACAATGTTCCTTTTTGTTCATCTGATGTTTTGGGCGCAAGAGCAGCAATTACAATATATCCTAACGGATTCAAAACACTGTTCAATTCAGAAATTAACCCGGCATAATCAACACTTTCCTGAGGATTGATAAACTCAAAATCAATATCAAGACCGTAGTATCCTTTTTCTTCAAGATTGTTTTCAACATTTTGAATTAGATTGTTTCTCACATCTTCGTTGTTAAACACATTACTTGCAGTTTCGTTGCTGAAAACTCCTTGTTCGTTTAATGTAGACAGATGCATAAGCGGTTGAACAGAATATTGTTTTGCTAAATTAATCATAAAATTATCATTAATTGTTATAAGTCCACCATTTTCATCTATACCATATGTAAATGGTGATAAAAAAGAAAGATAAGGCAATGTTGATTTAAGTAGGTCATAGCTGATATAAGGATAAGCATAAGCATTGACATTAATTCCTCTGTCTTTGTCAGTAGAAAAAGATATCACGAGTTCCTGACCGGGATATATTTGCATTTCTCCCTTGAGATAATAATTGTTTCTTAAAATCTCTATAACTGTTGTATTATAAAGCGATGCTATTTCTGATAAGCTCTCCCCTTCTTCAACTATGTGAATAACTTCCGGAATTAAAACAACTACTGTCTGACCGACTGCTAAATTCGTATAAGGATTAAATCCGTTATCACTAATCAGCCGATTTAATGAAACTCCGTATTCTCTTGCTATAGAGGTTAGTGTATCTCCCGGTTGTACTATATGTATTATCATAAAATCACTCCCATATAAAATATGTCATTTTTATATCAGTGTGCATATATTGAAACGAAAGGAATGTGATTATATGCCAACTATATATTTAAGTCCATCTACACAGGAATTCAATCCGTATGTTAATGGCGGAAATGAAGAATATTACATGAATTTAATTGCTGATGCAATGGAGCCTTATTTAACAGCATCGGGCATTGGCTATGTAAGAAACTCACCCGATATGACAGCTGCTACCTCAATACAGCAATCAAACCAGGGTAATTACGATCTGCATCTGGCACTTCATTCCAATGCTTCAGGGCCATCGCAGGCAGGACAGCTGCAAGGTACAGATGTTTATTATTACCCTAACAGCAACAACAGTCGTATTGCTGCTGAAATAATAGCTGACAATTTAAAATCGATATATTTATATCCTGATCTGGTAAAAACAGTTCCAACTACATCTCTTGGTGAGGTTGCAAAAACAAGAGCGCCGTCTGTTCTTATAGAATTTGCATATCATGATAACTACGAAGATGCACAATGGATAAAAAACAACATTGAAAACATAGCAAGAAATCTCGTTTTGTCGTTAACCGAATACTTTGGTATACCATTTGAAACACCCGATGGCACCAACATTGGATATGTAAAAACTTTAGGAAGAAATTTACTTTTAAGAAACGAAGCTTCATTTGAAGGTGATATAATCGGTCGTATACCAAATGGCTCAGCAGTAAGAATTATTTCAGATGCAGGTGAATGGTATCTTGTTGAATATAACGGTACCAGAGGGTATGTTTATAAAAACTATATTGCAATTTAACAGTTGTAAAAAATTACAATATATGATAAAATAAAAGAAAAAAACACAAGGAGTTCATATGATAAATATACCATTTAAACCAACAGATATTTTATTGCCTGAAAATCAGAATATGGAAAAATGGAGTGTAGTTGCCTGCGACCAGTATACTTCCGAACCGGAGTATTGGAACAGTGTTGAGAAATTCGTTGGTACAGAAAATTCCACTCTGAATCTTATACTGCCTGAGATTTATCTTGAGGCTGATAACAACGAGGAAAAGATCGAAGAAATTCATAACAACATGGATAAATATTTAGAATCGGGAGTATTTAAAAAATATTCTAATTCTTTAATTTATGTTGAAAGACAACTTCTTGACGGCAGTATAAGAAAAGGAATTATCGGCGCAATGGATCTTGAAGATTATGACTATTCTGTCGGCTCAAAATCTTTAATTAGAGCAACCGAAGGCACTGTTACTTCAAGAATTCCGCCAAGACTTAAAGTAAGAAACAATGCGAGTCTTGAACTTCCTCATATTCTTATTCTTATTAATGATTCTTCTAAGAATATAGTAGAAGGAATTAACAAAGAAGAACTTGAACAAGTATATTCATTTGACTTAATGAAAAATGGCGGAAAAATTGAAGGATATCTTATAAAAGATACAAAAACTGTTATTGAAGGTTTGGAAAGTTTATCCGAAAATTTGGATGAAAGCAATCCCCTTTTATTTGCTGTTGGTGACGGTAATCATTCTTTAGCTACAGCAAAAGCATATTGGGAAGAAATCAAAAAAGGCCTTAGTGAAAATGAAATAAAAACTCATCCTGCACGCTATGCTTTAGCAGAAGTTGGAAACTTACACGACGATTCCTTGGTATTTGAGCCTATACACAGAGTTCTGTTTAATTGTGATTACGAAGATTTGATTTCCGAGCTAAATACTTATTACAAAATTTCAGATACAGACGGAATTCAGAACTTTGATATAGTAGTTAATGGAAATACGAAAAAACTCTATATTAATAACCCGGAAAGTAATCTTTCTGTAGGATCTTTACAGAATTTCCTTGATTTTTACATAAAGAAAAATTCACAGGTTAAAATTGATTATATTCATGGTGATGATGTAGTTAAAGAATTAACTTTAACAAATAACAATATTGGATTTTTGCTTCCTCCAATGGATAAATCAGATTTATTTACAACTGTTATCAAAGACGGCGCGCTCCCACGCAAAACATTTTCTATGGGAGAAGCATGTGAAAAAAGATTTTATCTTGAAGCAAGAAAGATTAAATAATATCATACAAAAGGTGAAATATACATGGAGATAATAGACTTTCACACACATATTTATCCGAATAAAATAGCATCAAAAGCTATTGAAGGTATAGGTAATTTTTATAATATTTCAATGAATGAAAATGGAA
>JAZOOC010000200.1:0-7209 GCA_045654825.1 Clostridia bacterium
ACTATGACCGTCTTGGTCTGGTTACAGAATATATGGATATTTTAGGACTGCAGATTCCCTGCCTTAATATTCCCGTGCGTCCCGGAAGAAACCTTGCGGTAGTTTTAGAGGTTGCAGCTATGAACAACCGTCAGAAAAGACTTGGATATAATCCTGCTGAAGAATTAAATCAGAGGCTTCAGCAAAAAATGAATGAAAACGGAGCTGAATAAATGGTTTCTTTATTAAAAAACATACTCCCCGAAAACCGTATACTTATAAACGAGCCTATGAAAAATCACACAACCTTCAAGGCAGGGGGACCCGCCTCAATTCTTGTTATTTTAAAAACGGTTGAAGAAATAAAAAAGGTTATCCTTATAGCTAAAGAGAAAAACTATCCATTTATGATTATAGGAAACGGCTCAAATCTTCTTTTCAAGGATGAGGGCACAGACTTACTTGTTATTAAGCTTTCATCGGATTTTTCCGAAATAAAAACAGAGGGTAATTTAATAACCGCAACCGCAGGTATTTCGCTTTCAAGAATTGCCTCGGAAGCTCTTTTGAACTCTCTTACAGGCTTTGAAAACCTATCCGGCATCCCGGGAACTCTCGGCGGCGCAGTATATATGAACGCGGGAGCATACGGAAGCGAAATAAAAGATGTTTTAAAAGAAGTAACCTATCTTTCAGAGGATGGCGAAATCCTGACCGCACCGGCAGATACACTCGAGCTTTCTTACAGAGAAAGTGTATTTATGAAAAAAAATTATGTAATTTTATCTGCGATAATAGAATTAGAAAAAGGAAACCGTGAAGAAATTAAAGCTCTTATGGATGAAACTGCAAAAAAAAGAAGAGATAAACAGCCTCTTGAATACCCGAGTGCGGGAAGTACCTTTAAACGCCCCGAAGGGCATTTTGCAGGAAAGCTTATCGAAGATGCAGGCCTTAAAGGGCTCTCTTATAACGGTGCAAAGGTATCCGAAAAGCATTGCGGATTTATTATAAACGAAAACAACGCAACCGCATCGGATATTCTTACTCTTATGGATATGGTAACAAAAAAGGTTTATGAAAAATTCAAGGTAACTTTAGAACCCGAAGTACGCATAATCTGAAAAGGTTGATATATATGTCTTACTCACTCGATGTTAAAAGCGAAATATGCGGCAATTTTGAAACCCGCAGTTGTTGTCGTAAAGCTTTACTGAACTCAGCATTTTGCTTTTTCAACACAGTAAATGAAAATAAAATACAGTTTAAAACCGCTTCTTATACAACGGCATTTTATATTTTGGCATTAACAAAAGAAACCTTTGGAATTTCTTTTGAGCTTTTAAGAAAAAACGATTCTTTTATTCTTTCACTTAAAGATCCTGAAAAGATAAAAGAGCTTGCCAAAAAAGCGGGAATGATAAACAACGAAACAAAAATGATACAATCATCTCTTAACGGCTCCTTTTCGGTAAACGAATGTTGCCGCCGTGCTGCAATAAGAGGTGCTTTTCTTGCATCGGGGTATATTTCCGACCCGAAGAAAAGCTATCATTTTGAAATCACATCTCACAGACAGCGTTTGTTAAACAGAATAAACGACCTGATGCTTTCTCTGGATATAGAACCGAAGATTATAAAACGAGGCACAAAATATGTGTTGTATTTAAAAGAAAAAGAACAGATTTCAGACACTCTTAATATCCTTAATGCAACCAAAATGTATTTTCGTTTTCAGGAGGTTACTGTTGAAAAGGAAATAATAAACGAGCTTAACAGAAAGCAGAATTTCGAACAGGCAAACTTAGATAAAACACTTAATGTATCGGTTAAACAATGCGAAGCAATAAGAAAAATTATAGACAGCAAAAATTTTGATTCACTTGACGAATCTTTGAAAGAAATTGCTCTTTTAAGACTTGATAATCCCGATGCCAGCTTAAACGAGCTTGCATCTTTAACCAAAGATAAAATAAGCCGTTCGGGAGTTAACCACCGACTTAAAAAGCTTATGGAAACAATCGGCAAAACAAATTGAGGTATAAAATGGAAAACTTCGTTCATCTGCATGTGCATACAAGCTACAGCCTTTTAGACGGACTATGCCGTTTAAATGAGCTGATAGCAAAGGCAAAAGAACTGGGTCAGCCTGCGATTGCCATAACAGACCACGGCAATCTGTTCGGTGCGGCGGAGTTTTATAAGCTTGCAAAAAAAGAGGGTATAAAACCGATAATCGGCTCTGAAATGTATATTACCGACAGTTCTTTCAAAGAAAAAAGCGGATATAACCACCTCATTCTTCTTGCAATGAACAATGAAGGCTATAAAAACCTTATGAAGCTTTCAACCCTTTCCTATACAGACGGTTTTTACTATAAACCACGCATAGATTACGATATATTAAAAGAACACAGCGATGGACTAATCTGTCTTACTGCTTGTCTTTACGGAAAAATACCTCAGGCACTGTTAAATGATGATATACCCCTTGCGGAAAAAACTCTTGAAAAGCTTATTTCTATATTTACAAAAGACCGTTTATATATTGAGCTTCAGAATCATTATCTTCCCGAACAGAGAAAAATTATGCCAAGACTTATCTCTCTTTCGGAAAAATATAATGTTCCTCTCGTTGCGACAAACGATGTTCATTATGTATCAAAGGAAGATTCCTTTTATCAGGAAATACTGATGTGTATTCAGATGCAGAAAACAATAAACGACGAGGACAGAATGAAATTCAATACCTCCGAGCTTTACTTGAAATCAAGAGAAGAACTGTCAGAAGCCATCCCCGACCATCCTGAAGCATTTGATAACACAGTTAAAATAGCAGAGCAATGCAATGTTTCCTTTGAGTTCGGAAAATACCATCTTCCCCGTTTTGAATTACCAAAAGGGAAAACAGATTCCTTTTTATATTTAAAGGAGCTCTGCGAAGAAGGTCTTTATGAAAGATACAAGGAAAATTATAAAGAGCATCTTCCCCGTCTTATAAACGAGCTTGAAACTATAAACCAAATGGGATTTACCGATTACTTTTTAATTGTATGGGATTTTATTTCTTATGCAAGAGAAAGAAAAATTCCCGTCGGTCCCGGAAGAGGCTCTGCGGCGGGAAGCTTAGTTTCATATGTTCTTAAAATAACCGACCTTGACCCGATTAAATACAATCTTATTTTCGAAAGATTTTTAAACAGCGAAAGAGTAACCATGCCGGATATTGATATCGACTTCTGCTACGAAAGAAGAGGCGAGGTTATCGATTATGTTATAAAAAAATACGGAGAGGACAGAGTTTCGCAAATTCTAACATTCGGTACGCTGGGCGCAAGACAGGTTGTACGCGATGTAGCAAGAGCAATGGCACTTCCCTACCAGACAGGTGATGAAATAGCCTCCTTAATTCCAAGAGCAATCAATATAACAATAGATGATGCCTTAAAGGAATCTTCGGGATTAAAGGATTTATATGATAACGATGAAGCATCAAAGAAAATAATAGATATTTCGAAAAAACTTGAGGGACTTCCGAGGCACTGCTCCACCCATGCGGCAGGAGTTGTTATAACCGCAAAGCCCCTTACCGAATATGTTCCCTTATATAAAAGCGATGGTGTTGTTGCAACTCAGTTTACCAAAAATACCATTGAAGAGCTGGGACTTCTTAAAATGGACTTTTTAGGTTTAAGAAACCTTACCATTATAAGCGATACTGCAAAAGCAGTTAAAAAAGATACGGGAGTATTTATCGATACTGATAATCTTCCGCTTGACGACAAAGCCGTTATGTCCCTTTTCTGTTCAGGAGATACAGACGGTGTATTTCAGTTTGAAAGTCCGGGCATGCGAAGATTCTTAAAAGAATTTCAGCCCTCCACTCTTGAGGACCTTATACTTGCGGTTTCCATATACCGCCCCGGTCCGATGCAGGAAATCCCAAGGCTTTTGAAAAACAAATTAAACCCCGAAAAAATAGAATATGACTGCGAAGAATTAAGAGATATTCTTTCGGTAACCTACGGCTGTATGGTTTATCAGGAACAGGTTATGCAGATTTTCCAGAAGCTTGCGGGATACACTATGGGAAAAGCGGATATTGTGCGGCGTGCAATGTCCAAGAAAAAATTAGATGTTTTGGAAAAAGAAGAGCTTAATTTTATTTCAGGCTGTGAAAAGAGAGGAATTTCAAATAAAACCGCCTCTTTAATATTTTCCAAAATAAAAGAATTTGCAAAATATGCTTTCAATAAATCACACGCGGCATGCTATGCACTTGTTGCCTACCGCACCGCATATTTAAAATGTCATTATACCGCCTGGTTTATGACCGCACTTATGACGGCATTTAAAGAAAATCAGAACAAAGTAATACAATATATCCGTGCCTGTAATTCTTACGGAATAAAGGTAGTTCCTCCCGATATAAACCGAAGCTTTAAAAATTTTACCGTGTATAACGGTGAAATTCTTTTCGGACTTTCGGCAGTAAAAAATGTAGGTGCAAATTTTACCGATGCAATAGTAAGAGAAAGAGAAGATAAAGGTGCGTTTACCGATTTTGGCGATTTCGCAATAAGAATGGCACAATCAGAGCTTAACAAACGAGCGGTGGAATATCTTATAAAAGCGGGAGCGTTTGATGAATTTGAGCCGAGAAACGAGCTTCTTTTAACCTTTGAGGAAACGATAGACTCCGCACTTTATGAAAAGCGTTCAAATGTTCCCGGACAGATTTCGATGTTCGGAGAAGCCACTGTATTAAAATCTCCCAAATTAGAATACAAAACGGCTAAAAGGCGGGAGAAAACTCCCTTAAATGAAATTTTTCTTAAAATGGAAAAGGAAGTGCTCGGGCTTTATATCTCAGCACATCCGCTTGACAGAATAAAATCCGCCATAAAAAGTCTTGCCACCGCATACAGTGCCGACTTAAACGACAATGAGTATGAATCGGCATTCAAAGACGGCGACAGAGTTACAATGGTTGGAATTATAACCGAAAAAACAGTTAAATCAACAAAAACGAAAAACTTAATGGCATTTTTCACTCTTGAAGATTTATACGGACAGATAAGAGTAATTTCTTTCCCCAAAGTATATGAAAAATACTCCGCCTTTATTTATGAGGATTCGGTTGTGACCGTACGCGGTAAAATCTCCGAAAAGGAAGACAGTGTTACTCTTATTGCCGACGAAATTATGCCGTTTTCAGAAACACAGATTAAAGAAAAGCTGTATCTTCGTATAAATAACCGAAACGACCTTGGCGATATAATTAAAATTTTAAAAGAGCATAAGGGAAACACCCCCGTATATGTCTATTTTACCGACAAAAAAGAAAATACTCTTTCGGATAAAGAATTATGGGTTACCCTCTCGGAAGCACTTATAAACAATTTAAAACATCGTATCGGCGAAGAAAATGTAAAAGTTGTAGGTTGATAAAAAAGAATTTATCTTGTATAATGATTTAGTTAACAATTTTAAATATAAGGAATTTTATTATGAACACATACGGAATTGATTTGAATAATCTTCCCGCCCATATAGCAATTATTATGGACGGTAACGGAAGATGGGCAAAAAAAAGAGGTCTGCCCCGAAGTGCAGGGCATTTAAAGGGCGCAGACAATGTTAAAAGAATAACCCATTTTGTTTACGACATCGGCATTAAGGTGCTTACTTTATATGCTTTTTCCACTGAAAACTGGAAAAGACCAAAGGAAGAAGTAGATGCTTTATTTAACCTTTTTTACAAAAACCTGCAGGATTACCGTGCGCTTATGGGAGACCGTGATGCAGTTGTCCGCTTTATAGGCGACCGTTCCCCATTTGACGATAAGCTTTTAACCAAAATGGAGGAAATAGAAAAATACTCATCCGCCTTTGAAAGCACGGGATATACATTTAACTTTGCTATAAACTACGGCGGCAGAGAAGAAATAACAACTGCGACAAGAATTTTGGCAGAAAAATATAAAAATGGCGAAATTGAGCTTTCCGAGATAACTCCCGAGGCAATATCCGCTTCGATATACACCAAAGGTTTGCCCGATCCTGATATGATAATCCGTCCGAGCGGAGAACAGAGAATTTCAAACTTCCTTTTATGGCAGAGTGCATATTCAGAATTTTTCTATTCGGATATATTATGGCCCGACTACGGCCCGAAAAATCTTGCGGAGGCTATACTTTCATACCAGAAAAGAAACCGCCGCTTCGGAGGTATATAAATATGCTTACAAGAATAATAAGCGGTGCAGTGGGAATTATTCTTTTTATCGGAGTTATAATCGCACCCGTACAAATACTTGGCATAGCGCTATCTTTAATTGCCGCTATTGGAATATATGAAATATACAAAGCATTTTCAATTAAAAGGCATATTCCGCTTTTAATACTTTCAATGCTTTTGCCATTGGTTTTTATTTCAGCATCATACATACAGCCAATATATATGAATGTATATATATATTTGATACTTGTAGTTGCTGTTGCAACTATGCTTAAAAATCATGAAAGCTTTTCTTCAAAAGACCTTTCGGCAGCGGTATTCTATCCCCTTATAATAGCAACTGCATTCGGAGTTGTATATTGCTTAAGAAACATGGAATACGGAATATGGAAAATGTGTCTGCCCTTTGTTGCGGCATGGTCTTCTGATACATTCGCTTATTTTACCGGCAAGTTTTTAGGCAAGCATAAGCTTTGCGAAAAATTAAGTCCCAAAAAGACAATTGAGGGAGCAATAGGCGGAGTTTTCGGCGCAGTAATTGTTATTTTAATATATACATATTTTTGTCCGTCAGACTCAAATTATATTTTCGCAGCATTATATGCTATCTGTGCATCAGTTGTATCACAGATGAGCGATATATTCTTTTCATGTATTAAAAGAGAAAATGGTATTAAAGATTTCGGCAATCTTATGCCGGGGCACGGCGGAGTTATGGACAGATTTGATTCTCTCATATTAACCGCTCCCTTAACTTTCTTCTTTTTACTGATTACTAAATTTATATAAGGTGAATTAAAATGGCAACCCGTTCTGTAAATATAATGGGCTCAACAGGCTCAATAGGAACTCAGGCTCTTGAAGTCTGCAAAATGCATAATATAAAAGTCAACGGCTTATCAGCCAACTCCAATATTTCCTTAATGGAAAAACAGATAAGAGAATTTTCCCCGAAAATCTGCCATATTTACGATGAAAAAAAGGGCAAA
>JAZOOC010000201.1:0-2481 GCA_045654825.1 Clostridia bacterium
AAGAAGTTCAGAGATCGGGATATAATCCCTCATCTTATATCAACGAAAATCCCAAGCTCAAGAGAATTGTTGATATGCTTACATCAGGAGTTTTGGGCAAAAACTACGGAGAAATAGCTCACGACTTGTGGAGCAGAGATATTTATATGAATCTTCTTGACTTCGCATCTTATGTTGAAGCACAGAAGAAAGTATCGGATATTTATAAAGATAAAGACAGATTTAACCGTATGTCTTTAATAAATATTGCGGAAGCGGGAATATTCTCCTCCGACCGTGCAATATCCGAATATGCACAAAACATATGGAAGCTTTAATTTATAACAGCACTAACCCGGAGTATAAAACTCCTTTCGGTTGTGCAACAGAGAACGAAAATATTAATATCAGAGTAAGAATAAGAAAGGATATAATAAATCCGTCGGTTATTCTTGTCATAGAGGGAGAGGAATCTTTTGAGCTTCCTCTTTCTCTCGTATGCGAAAATGAAGCCTATGATATTTACGGTGTAGAATTAAGCCTTAAAAATCCCGGGCTTTATTTCTATTTCTTTTTTCTTAACGGACAAATCATATTAAAAAAGGGCGGAAAATGGCAGCTTTCAGTTCTTCCCAAAGAATATGATACTCCTGATTTTCTGAAAGGCGCGGTTATCTATCAGATTTTTCCCGACAGGTTTAACCGAAGCGGAGAAATTGTAACCGAGGGTAAGCTTGAGCCTTTCTATATTCATAATAACTTGTCGGATATGCCCGAATACCGTGCAGTTAACGGAGAGGTTTTGAATAACGACTTTTTCGGCGGCAATTTAAGAGGAATAGCAGATAAGCTTGATTATCTTTCGAGCCTTTCGGTAAATGTTATATACTTGAATCCAATATTTTTTGCTTATTCAAATCATCGTTACGATACTGCTGACTATATGAGCATAGACCCGCTTTTGGGTAATGACGGGGACTTTGAATTTTTGTGCAGTGAGGCGCATAAAAGAAATATCAGGATAATTCTGGATGTTGCGTTTTCCCATACCGGAAGCAACAGCGTATATTTTGACGCTAAAGGAATTTTTAAAAACGGAGCGGTAAGTAATCCCGATTCTCCATACAGAGAATGGTTTGATTTTCAAAGCTATCCCGATAAATATACAAGCTGGTGGGGAATAACAACTCTTCCCTGTGTTAACGAATTAAATCCCTCCTATCTTTCCTATATAACGGGAGAGGGCGGAGTTATAGAAAAATATCTTAAGCTTGGTGCAGACGGCTACCGTCTTGATGTTGCTGATGAGCTTCCCGACGAATTTATAATTGCGCTTACCAAAAGAGCCAAAGCGGTAAAAAAAGATGCAGTTATAATAGGCGAAGTATGGGAGGATGCATCAAACAAAATAAGCTACGGAGTAAGAAAAAAATATTTTACCCATTGTAAGATGGATTCAATAATGAACTATCCGTTAAGAACTGCGGTGCTGGAATTTGTTAAAGGAAATTATAATGCGGTTTCTGTTTCGGAAACGGTTATGACTCTTATGGAAAACTATCCCGGTCATGCTTTCTTAAGTCTTATGAACAGTCTTTCAACTCACGATACATTAAGAGCGATTACTTATTTTGATGCACCTAAATTAAATCTTACAAAGGACGAACAGGCGCAATATAAAATTTCCGACTATAATAGAGCAAAGGAAAAACTTATTCTTGCTACGGAAATAATGTATTTTCTTCCGGGGTGTCCTACCGTTTACTATGGCGACGAAGTCGGTGCGCAAGGATTTTACGACCCCTTTAACAGAGGATATTTCCCCTGGGATAATATAGATTACGAGATTCTTTCAGTTTTCAGGGAATTAGGAGAGATAAGAAAGAATAATATTTTAAGACTGGGTGATACGGCATTTGAAAACGAGGGCGAAAAAATACTCTCCTTTACCCGCAGTTTTAATAAAACAAAAGTGAAATGTATTGCAAATTTGTCCGATGGGGTGTATAATTTAAGAACAGATAGAATGGCAGAATTGTTTTCCCGTAATTGTCTTACAGGAGATAATATATGCCTTATAAATCCGGGAGGTTTCTATGCCGGGACTATTGATAATTGACGGTAACAGTATAATAAACCGCGCTTTTTACGGAATAAGACCATTATCTACCAAGGAGGGTATTCCGACTAACGGCATCTACGGTTTTATGAATATAATGGAAAAAGCGGTAAGTGATGTAAGTCCTCAGTATCTTACCGTAGCTTTTGATGTTTCAAGAAAAACCTTCAGAAATGAAATGTATTCGGAATACAAAGCCAACAGAAGCGGTATGCCCGACGAACTTGCGGCACAGATGCCTTATCTTAAAGAAGTTTTGTCGGCAATGAATATTCCCATTTTACAGCTTCCGAATTACGAGGCAGACGATATTATAGGAACAGTATCCGCTGTATGTGAAAAAGAAAATACCGAGTGCTTTATATTAACCGGTGACCGCGACG
>JAZOOC010000202.1:0-6854 GCA_045654825.1 Clostridia bacterium
TAATGATAATAGTGGAACAATATCTGCGGATGCGCCAAGTAAAGGTTTTGCTATTTTGGGATTTTTTATTCCGATAATTGGATTGATACTATATTTGGTTTATGAACGCAAACAACCCAAAAGAGCAAAATCAGCTGGAAAAGGTGCTTTGATTGGTTTTATAACTAAAATAGTTGTATATATAGTAATTGTAATCCTTTATATAATTTTTGCATCTTCGATGATAAAAAGTACAATGGGCAATATTGATATAAACACTTATAATATTAACTCTATGGAAGAAACAGCAGATTTTGATGTTGAGTTTGGCGAGTTTAAGGTTACGAACAATGGATATACATATGATACATCTTTGGAAGTAACTGTCACAAATACAAGCGACAAACAAAAATCATTTTATATAACAGTTGAGGCAGTTGACGAGGCTGGAACAAGGATTGATACTGATATGATAATGGCTGATCGTTTGAATTCAAATCAAAAAGTTAAATTAGAAGCTTTTAAATATGTGCCACAGGAAAAGATTGAACAATACAAATCTGCTACATTTAAAGTGTTAGAAGTGCAAAAGTACTAATTATTTCATTGTAGAATATGGTTTGTGTCAAGTCTATACAATTTAAAAGAATAGTCTGCCGATTTATTATATTTATATATACTATCGGGAACGAGAAAATCCAGTATTCTCGCGGGTTCTAAGGAAAAGTGGTTAAGGAAAAACAGTTCAAGATAAATTGGAGGTTTATATTTTAAATGGCACATATCTTAGGAGTATTGGCTGTTGCAACATTTTTGTTGTGCTTCCAGTTTAAAACAAGGAAAAATATTATTGTTATGAATTTAATTTCACGAACATTATACATACTTCAATATATTCTTCTTGGAGCTTTTGAGGGGGCTGTATTGGATTTTTCGGGTTTCTTGTTATCATTCTTTGCAAGATACAAAGAGAATGAAATTATGAAAAAGTATTTTAAGTTAATAATAGCAGTTGTAAATATTCTTTTATTGATAATAGGACTTTATATGTATGAAAATATTTTCAGTTTATTTGCCGTTGGCGGAATAATTTGTGAAATAACTGCTTTGTGGTTAACAAAAGAAAAAAATATAAGAATCCTATCTTTGTTTGCCGCACCGTGTTGGCTTGTTTATAATTTAAAAAACGGAGCTTATGGCTCCGTTGTCGGTAATGTATTAGTTATTATTTCCATAATAATTGCTATGTTAAGGCTTGACTTTAATAATAACAATTATCAGAAATGTTGATTTTATGTAAATTAAAATAAAAATTCAGCTATAAGAACAGCTGCAACTGCCGATAATGCAACAGGCAAAAGACCTTTTCTTTTATAGGAAAGAAAAAGAGCAACTATTGTTCCGAATAAAGAAGAGACTACACTTCCCGTTGAGTAGAATATTGCAGGGAAAATCATCGCGGAAAGAACTCCGTAGGGTATATATGTTAAAAAGGAACGGAGATAAATATTTTTAATTTTTGTTCTTAAAAGCGCAATGGGAAGAACTCTGGGCAGATATGTAACCAAAGCCATTACGAGTATGGATAATAATACATATATTTTATTCATCATTGTCCTCCAGAGGAAAGAAGATTGCCGCAACTACGGAAGATATTATTCCACAGATGATAATAGACCATCCGCTGCTTATAAACTTAAATGCAAAATATATAATGAAACTCATTATTGCCGAAATAAGAACTGTAAATAAAACTGCCTTTGAGTCTCTTGCGGGCGGAATGATTATTGCAAGAAACATTCCGTACAGAGAAATTCCAAACGCAGAGGAAAGTATTTCGGGTATAATATTTCCTGCGAAAGTACCGATTAAAGTGCCTCCAACCCAACCCATAAAGGCACAGAGAATAAGCCCTGCAAGATAAAGGAAATTGAGAGGACTTTTTTTAGACATGGCAATAGCGAAGTTTTCGTCTGTATTGCCGAATGCAATAATAAGTCTTTGCCATAATCTGAGTTCTGAAGGCAATTTTTGAGATAGTGAAACAGACATAAGAAAATATCTGGCATTTATTATAAGTATTGCACAGGCTATTTCGGTGTAAGAAGCCAATGCACCAAGCAAATCAATAGCCGCAAACTGTCCTGTTCCCGAAAGACAGGTAACAGAAAGCAAGAGTGGCGCCCATAAAGGCAAGCCCTTTTGAACAGCTAAAACACCGAATGCAAGTGCTACCGAAAGATAACCGATGCAGGTGGGTATTGAGTCTTTAAAGCCTTGTCTGAAAGTAAGTTTTTTATTCATTGTAAATTCACCGATTAACATTATATCACACTTTTATAAAATTTCAATGAAAAGGAGAAAAAATGAACATAAGAATTTCTGACCATTTCACATATAAAAATCTTTTGAAGTTTACATTTCCATCAGTAATTATGATGATTTTTACATCAATTTACGGAGTAGTAGATGGATTTTTTGTATCCAACTTTGCCGGAAAAACACCTTTTGCGGCAGTCAATTTTATAATTCCTTTTCTTATGATTTTAGGGTCGGTAGGATTTGTTTTCGGAACAGGCGGAAGTGCGATTGTAGCAAAAACGATGGGCGAGGGAAATAAAACTTATGCAAATTCTTTGTTTTCTATGCTTGTATATGTTTCTATCGTAACAGGTATAATAATTACATTTTTTGGATATGTTTTTTTAGAAGATGTGATGTTTCGTCTTGGCGCAAGAGACGAGCTTCTTTCTGATTGCATTTCATATGGGAAAATTATACTGGCTGCCTTGCCTGCATATATTCTTCAGCTTGAATTTCAAAGCTTTTTTATAACCGCAGAAAAGCCACAACTTGGATTAGCGGTTACGGTTATATCGGGTGTAACAAATATGATATTTGATTATCTTCTTATTGTTCCATTTGATATGGGACTTGAGGGAGCGGCATATGCAACCGCATTAAGTCAGGGTGTAGGGGGGATTCTTCCTCTTATATATTTTGCCTCAAGAAACAACAGTCTGTTAAGATTACGCACAGCGAAACCCGAATTAAAACCTCTTATAAAAACATTTACTAACGGTTCATCCGAGCTTATGACAAATGTTTCTATGTCGCTTGTGAGTATGCTTTATAATATTCAGTTAATGAAATACGCAGGTGAAAACGGAATAGCGGCATACGGAGTGCTTATGTATGTTAATTTTGTTTTCATAGCCGCTTTTATAGGTTATTCTATAGGGACTGCTCCCGTTATCAGCTATAATTACGGTGCAGAAAATCATAATGAGTTAAAAGGGCTTCTTAAAAAAAGCTCGGTAATTATACTTATTTCATCAATAATTATGTTTGTAATGGGATTGCTGTTTGCAGTGCCTCTTTCGAAAATCTTTGTGGGATATGATAAAGAGCTTTGCGATATGACGGTAAGCGGTTTTTATTTCTTTTCATTTTCATTTATTTTTGCAGGCTTTGCTATATTTTCATCCGGATTTTTTACCGCACTCAATGATGGCTTAACATCAGCTGTAATATCATTCTTGAGAACACTTTTGTTTCAGACCGCGGCAGTTATTATTTTACCTCTTATATGGGATGTAAATGGTATATGGTTGTCAGTAGTTGCCGCAGAAATTATGGCGGTTATAATAAGCGGAATATTTATATACGCCAAAAGGAATAAATATAAATATCTATAATATAAATTAAGGTCACCTCATATAATAAAGCTGAGGTGACTTTTATAATGTTTAAAAAATTAAAACCCTATATTATTTCTGTAGCAATTGCACTGGCAGTAGGCGGCTTGTCTTATCTTTTAACTTCAAAAAGTATGGAGTTTTACTCAACTATAAACAAACCTGCCCTTGCGCCTCCCGGATGGATTTTTCCGATAGTCTGGACTATTCTTTTCATTCTTATGGGCTTAAGTGCTGCAATTGTTTATACAGATAAATTATCCACAGACAAACAACGAAAAGACGCACTTACTGTGTATGCAGTACAGCTTATATTCAATTTTTTCTGGACTCTTATTTTCTTTAATTTAAGAGCCTTTCTATTTGCTTTTATATGGATAATTATTTTATGGGCACTTATTATAGTTATGATAATTGAGTTTTATAAAATAAGAAAGCTTGCGGGAATTATTCAGATACCATATTTCTTATGGGTAACCTTTGCGGCATATCTTAATTTAATGATTTATCTTCTGAATTAGTAGTTTACAAGAAATGGTTTTTGTGATAAAATAACTTCGTTATAATACTACGGAGGATAAATTATGGAAAGAGAAAAATTAAAAAGCCGTCTTGGATTTATTCTTATAAGTGCAGGATGTGCTATCGGAATAGGGAATGTGTGGAAGTTTCCATATATGGCAGGCAAGTATGGTGGAGGAATATTTGTTCTTTTGTACCTTATTTGTTTGCTTATTATGGGAGTTCCCGCACTTACAATGGAATTTACGCTTGGAAGAGCGGCAGGCAAAAGTCCTGTTAAGCTTTATCAGGAGCTTGAAAAACCGGGGCACAAATGGCATATACATGGATATGCGGCAATGATAGGAAACTATCTTCTTATGATGTTTTATACTGTAGTTGCAGGGTGGATGATAAAATACTTTGTTCTCACCGCAACAGGCGGTTTCGATGGGTTATCACCCGAGGCAATCGGCGGTGTTTTTGATAATGTCTGCGCAGATCCTGCCGGTATGATTTTATATATGGGCATAACTGTTGCAGTTGGTTTTCTCGTTTGCTCTTTCGGAGTGCAGAACGGTCTTGAAAGAATAACCAAGATAATGATGATTGCACTTTTAGTGATAATGATAGTGCTGGCAATAAACAGTATTGTTCTTCCCGGTGGAAAAGAAGGACTCGTCTTTTATCTTAAACCAGATATAGACAAATTTAAAGAGCATGGAATTATAAATGTAATTATAGGTGCGATGAATCAGGCATTTTTCACCTTGAGTATAGGTATCGGGTCAATGGCAATATTCGGAAGTTATATCGGAAAAGAGCGTTCTCTTCTCGGTGAATCGGTGAATGTTGCGCTTCTTGATACATTTGTTGCTTTATCGGCAGGGCTTATTATTTTTCCTGCATGTTTTGCATACGGTGTAGATGTAGGAAGCGGGCCTAAACTTTTGTTTGTAACATTACCCAATATATTCAACAATCTTCCTTTCGGCAAAATATGGGGAAGTTTATTCTTCGTGTTTATGACATTTGCGGCATTATCTACTGTTTTTGCTGTTTTTGAAAACATTATTTCCTGCACGGTTGAACTTTTTAAAATCGGACGCAAGAAAGCTTGTCTTATAAACGGAATACTTCTTTTTGTTTTGTCTTTACCTTGTGCGTTAGGCTTTAACCTGTTAAGCTTCTTAAAACCACTCGGTGAGGGAACAAATATTATGGACCTTGAAGATTTTCTTGTATCAAATATAATACTACCTTTAGGCTCTATTGTATATATAATATTCGGTGTTTCAAAATACGGTTTTGGTTGGGACAAGTTTGTTAAAGAAGCAAATACAGGAAAAGGTCTTAAAGTTGCAGGGTGGATGAGGGTGTATTATACTTATATTCTTCCTGTAATCATACTTGGAATATTTATGGTCGGATTAATTAATTATTTTAAATAATGGGGGCTAATATGGAATATAAGTTTATTGAATGCGGTTGCGGTATAGGATTGCCGCAGACACCCGCTATGGATGTTTCATATGAGAAAGAAGATATAAGAAAAAGGCTTGAAAGTCTTAATGTTAAAAAAGCCTTTTGTTTTAAAAATGGCGATGAAGATAATGACTCTTTAAATAAAGAACTGGCAGGTAATGAGTTTTTTATTCCTGCTTATACTCTTAATGTTGAAAAAAATCCTGAAGAAACAGAGAAGCTTTTTAAGGAGTATAACGCAGTAAGAATTCATATGACACCGGCTATTTTAGGATATAAGCTTAAAGATGCTTCAGAACATTTCGAGGTTCTTGATAACTACTTTGCGGTTGTAACAATGTCCTGGAATTCAGGAACAAAGGATGAGTATGAAGAAATATTAAAAAACTGCAGGAATTTAAAGCTTATACTTACTGCAACATCTTTTATGAATATAACTCATATAAAAGAGCTTATGAAAAAATATGATAATATTTTAATAGATACAAGCTATACTTCTTTGTACGGAATTGAATCGGTAATTAACAATTTCGGTTCAGAGAGAATAATATTTACTTCATGTATGCCCGAAGGTGATGCCGCCGGACCCATAGGAAGAATTATAATGGCTAAAATAAGCGAAACCGATAAGGAAAATATAGCATATAAAAATATATCTGCAATCACGGGGGTGAAGCTTTAATGAATTTCAAAGAAATGTTTTTAAGAGGGGAAATGCCCCAAATTAAAATATATGATGCTCATGCACATATAGAAACACTTCCGAATACAACTCCCGAAAATACCGACTATAAGTCAATTATAGAGGGTATGGACAGATGCAATGTTTTGAAAACAGTTGTTTCTTCCTCCAATGCTTTGCTTGGTAAAATCGTTTCGGGAAATGATGAGGTATATGATGCTGTTGTTAATTCCTCGGGTAAAATTATGGGTTACATAACCGTGAATCCCAATGTTGCAGACGGAACTTTTGAAGAAATTAAAAGATTTGAAAACGGTGTTATGAGCGGTATAAAATACCATCCTAACTATGCAGGCACACCCATAAATGATGAAAAAATGACAGAGTGTCTTTCTTACATAAATGAAAAAGGATATATTATGCTTGTTCATGCGTATAGCTTGGGTCAGGTGCAGGAGATTGAGGAAATTTTACCCAAATATCCTGAAATTAAATTCATTATTGCACAT
>JAZOOC010000203.1:0-2707 GCA_045654825.1 Clostridia bacterium
CGCGGAAAGCAAGAAAAGGTCAGGAAAACTCGATGTTTCCTGACCTTTAAAAATGTTATGTAAGCAACTAAGCTACACATCACCACCGCTTTCGGCGGAGCCTCTCTTCAAGGAGAAGCCATCATTTCTTGCGGTAGAACAACTTTTTCGACAGTCTGAGAGCATACCGCAAGGTATGCTCTTTTGTATATTATTCTTGACTTGAAACGCTAAATTATATATAATTATATATTATATCAATGATTATAAAAGGAGAAAGACTATGCTTTCGGATATACAAATTGCTCAGCAAGCAAAAATGCTTCCAATAGGCGAAATTGCAAAAAAAGCGGGAATCCCCGAAGATGCACTTGAATGCTACGGAAAATATAAAGCGAAAATTTCATCTTCCTATATAAAATCACTTGAAAATAAAAAAGACGGTAAGCTTATTCTTGTTACCGCAATCAACCCCACTCCGGCGGGAGAGGGGAAAACAACCGTAACTATTGGTCTGGGACAAGCCCTCTCAAAGATTAACAAATCATCTTTAATAGCACTTCGTGAGCCGTCTTTAGGTCCTGTTTTTGGTGTTAAAGGTGGTGCAGCAGGCGGTGGATATTCCCAGGTTGTTCCTATGGAGGATATAAATCTTCATTTTACAGGCGATTTCCACGCAATCGGTGCAGCAAACAATCTTATCTGTGCCGCGCTTGATAATCATCTTCATCAGGGAAATAATCTTAATGTAAATCCTAAAAAGATAATAATAAAAAGAGCTGTCGATATGAATGACAGAGCTTTAAGAAACATAATAATAGGAACAGGTGCAGAAACCGACGGAGTTGTAAGACAGGACGGCTTTAATATAACAGTTGCATCCGAAATAATGGCAATTTTATGTCTTTCTGAAAATTTAAACGACCTTAAAGAAAAAATCGGCAGAATGGTAATTGCATATAATTATGAGGATAAACCTGTTACAGTTTCCGACCTTAATGTTCAGGGTGCTGCAGCTGCACTCTTGAAAGATGCACTAAAACCCAATCTTGTGCAGACACTTGAAAATACACCCTGTCTTATTCATGGCGGACCTTTTGCGAACATCGCTCACGGCTGTAACAGTATCATAGCAACAAAGCTTTCCTTAAAGCTTGCAGACTATACTGTTACCGAAGCAGGCTTTGGTGCAGACCTCGGTGCAGAAAAATTCCTTGATATTAAATGCAGAAAAGCAGGTCTTAATCCATCTTGTGTTGTTATTGTTGCAACAGTAAGAGCGCTTAAATATAACGGCGGTATTGCGAAAGAAGAGCTTGGCGAAGAAAATATCAAAGCTCTTAAATCCGGTATGGTTAATTTGGAAAGACATATTGAAAATATTACTAAATATGGACTTCCTGTTGTTGTTGCAATAAATCGCTTTGCAACAGATACTGAAAACGAGCTCGATACAGTTAAGGCATTATGCGAGATGAAAGGTGCCGAATGTGTAAGATGTGAAACATTCTTAAAAGGCGGAGAGGGCGGAATAGAACTTGCTAATGCAGTAGTAAATGCCTGCGATAAAGACTCTTCCTTTAAAACAATATACGAAGATAATCTTACCATAGTTGGAAAAATAGATAAAATTGCGAAAGAAATATACAGAGCAAGCGAAGTAGTTATTTCCCCTGCAGCTAAAAAAGCTATCGAACGGATTGAAAGGGACGGTTATTCTTCCTTACCCGTATGTATGGCAAAAACTCAGTATTCATTCTCGGATGACCCCAAAAAACTTGGCGCACCCGAAAACTTCAAACTTAATGTATCAGAAGTAAGACTCAGCGCAGGTGCAGGTTTTGTTGTAGTCCTCACAGGAAAGATTATGACAATGCCCGGACTTCCAAAAAGTCCTGCTTATGAAAAAATCGATGTGGATGAAAACGGCAATATAACAGGATTGTTCTGATTTGAAGAGGTAAATTATGACTCATATAAATAAAAACAAAGGTGTAGTATATCTTACCTATTCAATCTTTGAAGAGCTTGAATTTATTACTCATGCCTCTTCAACAAGAATTGGTGGAGTTTCAGAGGGGGAGCTTGGCAGTATGAATTTCGGTGCTGCTACCCGCGACCTTAAGGAAAACATCAAAAGAAATTATGAGATTTTTTGCGATGCCGCAGGTATAGATATTTCAAGTGTTGTTATTTCGAGTCAGTTTCATAATGCAAATATTAAGATTTGCGAAGAAAAAGATAAAGGGGCAGGGGTTTTATACCCCCTGCCTTATTCTGATGTTGACGGACTTGTAACAGATAAGAAGGGAGTTACTCTCTGCGTTTTTTCTGCAGACTGCATTCCGGTTCTGTTTGCAGACGAAAAAAACAAGGCTGTTGGAGCATGTCATTGCGGCTGGAAGGGAACATATAAAGAACTTGCAAGCTTAACAGTCAGCAAAATGAATGAACTTTATAATACCAAGCCTGCCGATCTGAAAGTTGTAATCGCTCCAGGTATATGTATGAAATGTTATGAAGTTTCAAAAGAGCTTTATATTGATTTTAAAGAAAAATTCCCCTACGCATCCGATAGTGAATGTATCGCGGAAACAGACGGAAAATATTATCTTAACCTTCCGCTCATAAACAAAAGAATTCTTGAAAATTCGCAAGTTAAGCCAGAAAACATATATATAAGCGATTTATGTACCTGTTGTAATCCCGAACTTTTACATTCCCACCG
>JAZOOC010000204.1:0-5395 GCA_045654825.1 Clostridia bacterium
GTTGCTTTCGATATCTCCCGAATTAATTACAATGACAACTTCAACATCGTCTGCAATGCTCTTGAGCATCTGGAGCTTGCTGTCAGGAGCAAAGCCGGGCAGAACTCTTGAAGCGTGAAAATCATCAAAGAGCTTTCCGCCGAATTCAAGATAGAGCTTTCCGCCGAATTCGTTTATTCTTTTTGTTATCTGCTCGGATTGCATTCTGATATACTTGTCGTTATCAAAGCCTGTTTTCATCATTAGTAATATCCCCCTATTAACATTTTATCATTATAACATTAAATTATTTATTCGTCAATTAATTTATTGACAAAATAATATATATAATATATACTTAATTTAATAATTAAATAAAGACAGGAGAATAACAGATGAAATTTTTAGGAATTGATATTGACATTAAAAATGTTCCCTCGTTAGACGAAGGATTTATTCCTCTCGGACTTTTCAACAGAGCATTTTTAAAAACAGCAACAAAGCCTGTAAAAATCGCAGTTGAAAGAAACGCAGGATATGTTTCTGTTTACGAAACAAAAATTCATGGCACAGAAGAAATGAAAGACGCAGATAACTTCTTTATTGAAAGATATGTTAAATTCGTTCTCTGGGCAATCGGCGGATACAAAGTTTATATCTGCGGAGATAAAAATGTATATGAATTTATTAAAAAAGAATATGCAAAAGACGGAAAACGCGCTTTCGATAACGGCTTTATGGCAAAAGTTTACGAAAACGAATTTGAAGTTTTATACAGAGAGCTTTCCGAATGTCCCGAAGAAAAAAGCGCAGCAAAATCTATCGGCGGAAGCTTTGAAGGCTGCCGTATAGGTTTCGATGCAGGCGGTTCAGACAGAAAGGTTTCTGCAGTTATAGACGGAGAATGTGTATTCTCTGAAGAAACAGTATGGAATCCCAAAATTAATTCTGACCCCCAGTATCACTACGACGGAATTATGGATTCTATGAAAAAAGCGGCTTCCAAAATGCCCAGAGTTGACGGCATCGGCATAAGCAGTGCAGGTGTTTATATCGACAACAAAGCTATGGTTGCTTCTCTCTTCTTAAAAATCAGCGACGAAGATTACGAAAAATATGCAAAAGATATTTATATCAGAGTATGTAATGAATTTGGTGTTCCCTTTGAAGTTTGTAACGACGGTGATGTTACCGCTCTTGCAGGTGCTATGAGCCTTGAAGACAACAATGTTTTAGGTATTGCTATGGGAACAAGCGAAGCTGTTGGTTATGTTGACGGCAACGGAAATATTACCGGCTGGTTAAACGAGCTTGCTTTTGCTCCGGTTGATGCTAATCCCGATGCTATGGAAGACGAATGGAGCGGAGATATCGGCTGCGGTGTTAAATATTTCTCTCAGGACGGTGTTAACAAGCTTGCACCCAGAGCCGGTATTGAATTAGACGAAAACGACACTCCCGCTAACAGACTTAAAGTTACTCAGGCTCTTATGGAAAAAGACGACGAAAGAGCAGCTAAAGTTTATGAGTCTATCGGCATCTACCTCGGACACACATTAGGTCTTTACAGCGATTTCTATGATATCCGTCACACTCTCTTACTTGGAAGAGTTATGAGCGGTAAAGGCGCAGATATAATTCTTGCGAATGCTAAAAAGGTTCTTAAAGAAGAATATCCCGTTGAAGCAGACAAAATTACTCTTCATATTCCCGACGAAAAAACAAGAAGAGTTGGTCAGTCTGCAGCGGCTGCAAGTTTGCCCAGAATATAATTTTTAAAAAAATATAAAAAATTTTCCAAATAAGTCTTTTATTTTGACAAAATATAGTGTATAATATATCCGTAATAATTTTGTTTACAATATTTATCTTATAAAAGGAGTAGAAAACTATGACTAACAACAAAGCAGTATTAACATGGCTTGAAGAAATGAAAGCTATGACTAAACCCGATAAAGTTGTTTGGATCGACGGTAGCGAAGAACAGCTCGAAGCTTTAAGAAAAGAAGCTTGCGAATCCGGTGAAATCCTTAAATTAAACCAGGATAAACTTCCCGGCTGCTACTATCACAGAACAGCTGAAAACGACGTTGCGCGTGTTGAAGACAGAACATTTATCTGTACTGAAACAGAAGAAGAAGCAGGTCCCGTTAACAACTGGATGGCTCCCGCTGAAATGTACGCTAAATTAACAAAGCTCTACACAGGCTCTATGATTGGCAGAACTATGTATGTTATCCCTTATTCAATGGGTCCCGTTGGTTCTCCTTTCTCTAAAATCGGTATCGAACTTCCCGACTCTATCTATGTTGTATTAAACATGGCTATTATGACAAGAATCGGTAAACCCGTTATGGATTGCTTAGGCGATGATCCCGAATTCGTAAAATGCTTACACGCTAAAAAAGATGTTAATCCCGACGAAAGATATATCGTTCACTTCCCTCAGGATTCTACAATCTGGTCTATCAACTCAGCTTACGGCGGAAACGTTTTATTAGGTAAAAAATGTTTCGCTCTCCGTATTGCTTCCTACTTAGGTATGAAAGAAGGCTGGATGGCTGAACATATGCTTATCCTCGGTCTTGAAAATCCCGAAGGCGAAGTTAAATACATCGCAGCAGCATTCCCCTCAGCTTGCGGTAAAACAAACCTCGCTATGCTTATTCCTCCCGAATACCTTAAGAAAAAAGGTTACAAGGTTTGGACAGTTGGTGACGATATCGCTTGGTTAAGAATCGGCGAAGACGGAAGACTCTATGCTATCAACCCTGAAGCTGGTTTCTTCGGCGTTGCTCCCGGAACAAGTGTTAAAACTAACTACAATGCTCTTCAGGCAACAATGAAAAACACAATTTTCACAAATGTTGCTATCAATGAAGATGACAATACAGTTTGGTGGGAAGGTCTTGATAAGAATCCTCCCGAAAACGCAACAGAGTGGAAAGGTGCAAAAGTTAACGGCAAAGAATTTACAGCTGCCGGCAACAAACTTGCTCACCCCAACTCCAGATTTACAGCTCCCGCTGTTAACTGCCCCTGTATCTCCAAAGAATTTGAAAATCCCGCAGGTGTTCCCATCAGCGCTATCGTATTCGGCGGAAGAAGAGCTAAAACTGCTCCCCTCGTATACCAGGCATTTGACTGGAACCACGGTACATTCGTTGGTGCTACAATGGCTTCTGAAACAACTGCTGCAGCAACAGGCGCTGTTGGTGTTGTAAGAAGAGACCCCATGGCTATGAAACCCTTCGTTGGTTACAATATGGCTGACTACTTCCAGCACTGGATTGACATGGGTGCTAAAATGGATCCTGAAAAAGCTCCTAAAATCTTCCATGTTAACTGGTTCAGACAGGATGCTGAAGGCAACTTTATGTGGCCCGGATTCGGCGACAACATGAGAGTTCTTCTCTGGATTTTAGACAGATGTGCAGGTAAAGCAGATGCAACAGAAAGTGCAATCGGTTACCTCCCCTCTGCTTCTGATATTGATATTACAGACCTTGATATTGATGCAGATGTTTTAAAAGAACTTCTCTCTGTTGATAAGAGCGTATGGCTTGAAGATGTTGCTAATGCTAAAGAATACTTTGCTCAGTTCGGAGATAAACTCCCCGCTGAAATCAAAGCTAATCTTGTAGCTTTAGAGGCAAGATTATCCAAGTAATTTAAAAACTTTAAAGTAGGATGTCTAGAAAGTTTCTCTTTTCAGACAGCCACGATTTTTTTAGCATATCAGAATTATATGAAACAATTAGGAATGAGGAATTAGGAATTAGGAATGAAGGTGTCGGCAAAGCCGACGAAATTAAATCTAAAGGTATATTTATGAAAGATAATATAGTTTATGAAAAAAGCAAAATATTTGCATTGAATATAATTAAGATATATAAGCTTTTAAACGAAGAGAAAAAAGAAAATGTTTTATCCAAGCAAATGTTAAGAAGTGGAACGAGTATTGGTGCGAATATAACCGAAGCGGTAAGTGCTATAAGCCGAAAAGAGTTTTTGTCAAAGATGTATATAGCATTTAAAGAATGTAATGAAGCATTGTATTGGCTGGAATTATTGCATCAAAGTCAATATCTTAATGAAGAAGAATATAATTCAATTTATGAAGAGTGCTATGAACTTAAAAAAATGCTTTCTTCAATAACCAAAACAGTCAGAGAATCAGAAAACAAACATTACTAACCCCTAATTCCTAATTAAACATAGCCTAGCGGAACGGCATAAGGCTATCCATTATTCCTAATTCCTAATTAAACATAGCCTTGCCGAATGGCATAAGGCTATCCATCATTCCTAATTCCTAATTCCTAATTCCTAATTAAGAAAGGGACCTATATGAAAATAACCGTACTTGATTCCAAAACACTGGGAAAAGACCTTGATTTATCCTCTCTTACTAAATTTGGTGAGGTGGAAATATTCGATACCTGCACACCCGAAAATATACCCGAAAGAATTAAAGACACCGATGTTATAATTAATAACAAATTGAAGCTTTCGGAAAACGAGCTTAAAGATGCAAAAAATCTTAAGCTTATTTGTCTTGCCGCAACCGGCTACGACCCTGTTGATGTTTCTTATTGCAAAAAAAGAAATATCGGTGTTTGCAATGTAGTGGGATATTCAAGCAACAGTGTTTCTCAGCTTACGGTTACAATGGCTTTATCTCTTATCTGCCATTTAAGAGAATACAGGGAATATACCGCTTCGGGCGATTATACAAATTCAGGTGTAGCTAACCATGTTTTTCCTGTATTTCACGAAATATCGGGACTCACCTGGGGGATTATCGGACTTGGAAACATAGGAAAAAAAGTAGCAAAAACAGCAAAAGCGTTAGGCTGTAATATTCTCGGCTATAAAAGAACGCCGGACGATGAATACACAATAACAGATATAGATACAATTATTGAAAAATCAGATATTATATCTGTTCATCTTCCTTTAACAGATGAAACAAGAAATATAATAAGCAGAGAGCTAATTGCAAAAATGAAAAGCAGCGCAATATTTATAAATGTTGCAAGAGGTGCGGTTGCAGACGAAAAGGCACTTGCAGATGCAATCATTGAGAAAAGAATTGCAGGATTGGGAATAGATGTTTTCTCAACCGAGCCTTTTTCAGAAACACATCCTTTTTATGAAATAAAGGATTTTAAAAATGTTATTTTTACTCCTCATATGTCTTGGGGAGCTTATGAATCAAGAAACAGATGTATTGATGAAATAATACTTAATATAGATGCCTATTTAAAAGGCGAAAAAAGAAACAGAGTTGATTTACTATGAAAAACAGCTTCGAAATAATAATAACCACCGTTTTCGGTCTTGAAGCTTTATGTGCTAAAGAAATAAGAAATTTAGGCTACGATACTACAGAGGTTGCCGACGGCAGAGTAAC
>JAZOOC010000205.1:0-8291 GCA_045654825.1 Clostridia bacterium
TATAACAAGTCCAGATTATTTGGGGAATATAGCAGACATTAAAGGAATTTCAGCTGTTTTGAAAAAACACGGAATACTTCTGATTGTTGATAATGCTCACGGTGCTTATTTAAGATTTCTTCCCGATAATATCCATCCCATTGCTCTTGGAGCGGATATGTGTTGCGATTCGGCTCATAAGACTCTTCCCGTTCTTACGGGGGGAGGATATCTCCATATTTCAGAAAATGCTTCTAAGCTTTTTTATGAATATGCCGAAAATGCTATGTCTGTTTTTGCTTCAACAAGTCCTTCTTATCTTATTTTGGCATCTCTGGATAAAGCAAATAGTTACCTTTCCGGCGGTTACAAAGAAAAGCTTTCGGATTATGTAAAAAAAGTTTCGGTTCTTAAAAAGAATATTGAAGAATACGGTATTCCTCTTGTTGGCAAGGAGCCGTTGAAAATAACATTAGAAGCGAAAAAAATCGGATATACCGGAACAGAGCTTGCACAGATTCTTTATGATAAAAACATTGTTTGTGAATTTTCTGATCCGGATTATGTTGTTATGATGCTTACTCCCGAAAATGGAGAGGAATCTTTGGAAATCATTGAGAGCGTTTTAACTGAAATTCCCAGGCGTCAGCCTGTGGAAAAAGATTTTCTGCCGGTTTCAATACCCGAAAAAGCTCTTTCTCCAAGAAAAGCAATGCTTGCTGCAGCAAGAAACGTCAGTATATATGAAAGCAGAGGTAAGATATTGGCTTCGCCGGTAATAAGCTGTCCTCCTGCTGTTCCCATTGCTGTTTGCGGAGAAAAAATTGATGACAATGCAATAAGACTTTTTGAATACTATGGCATAACATCCTGTTGTGTTATAGAGGTGTGAAGTATATCCGTTTAAAAACTTAAAAATTAAGGGATGTAAAAAATAGTCCAGACCGCAAGAAAAGAAGAAAATCAAGCAATTACCTGTGATTAAAAATATGAGAAGATATTTTAAAAAGGTAGAAAAATTGAAAATATTCAATTTTTCTTAAAATTTAATCTTTTCTTGCTATGAACAAACTTCGCCACTCGACGTACCATCGTACGCCTTCGGGTATGCAAAGCTGAAGCTTTGCCTCAGTTTGTCCATTCTGAATCAATTTTTCCTATCCCCTTGAAAAAAGGAGGTGTAAAAAAACGAATTTTTTTACACCGCCTTTTCACATTTGGGAAACGCATTTTTTTATTTTCATAAGATCTTCGTCTGATGCTTCTTCGTCAAGGTCGCAGAAGGTGTTGTTCATTATATCTTTTCCTGTAAGGGTTTTATACCATAAGAGACCGAGCGCATATCTTCCGATATTTAAATCAGCATGGAAGGTATCTCTGTGCAGCTTACAAAATCCGCTGTCGAAGAGCTTTTCAAATAATTCTCCGCATCTTATAATAACATCGGCATTAATTTCTTTTGCAGCTTTTTCGTAAGCTTTTACTATATCTTTGGCCATTTCTTTTCTTTCGTTATATCCCATAAGTCCGTTTAATTTTTCAGAGCCTTCTTCATATGCCCAGGTTTCGTGAATTGCAATTTTTGCTTTGGGAGCATATTTTTTAACAAATTTATAAAGCTCACAAAGATAAGGCTGATAGCTTTCGTAATCCACACTCAAATGGCTTGCCTGCTGGAATGTTATATAATCCCATCCGATATTTGTCTGATTTAAAAGCGCTTCTTTTAAAGAAAGCTTAAAACCGGTGTCGTTACCGTTGAAAAAGTAGCTGTATACCTTATTATCGCTTAACATATTATTATAATGATAAGCTAAAGAGCATCCGCCTATATAAAGGTTGTGAACTTCTATATTTTCTCTGTCTGCCCAGCCGATTTTGTGAAGATATCTCGTGGCATCAACCGAAAAACTGTTTCCGATACATAAAATTCTCATAATAAATCTCCTCGAAAGTTAATTCTTTAGTCTATTTTATAACAAAATGCTATTAAATTCAATATAATTGCTTTATTTTGTTGACTTTTTAAAGCTAATGTTTTATAATGTTAATAAATAACATTTTTGTGTTAAAAATTAACATAAAAGGGGTGAGGGAATGAACGAAAGACTTGAAAAAATCAGAGAATACATACGGGTAAAGGGTGAAGCAAAGCTTTCGGAAATTTCCGCATTATTCCCTGAATTATCTGAAATGACCATAAGACGCGATCTCGAACGGTTAGAAAAAAGCGGAGATATTATAAGAACAAAGGGCGGTGCAAAATCCATAAGGCATCTTGCCGGCTTAAAGGAAGCTTATTTCTATAAAAGAGCTATGGAAAATGTAGAAGCCAAAAAGGAAATCGCACTTAAAGCGGTAGAGCTTTTAAAAGACGGAATATCTGTTTTTTTCGATTCGGGCTCAACGATTATGTATCTTGCATCTTTCCTTAAAGATAAAAAGATAAATGTAGTAACCGCAGACCCCAATGTTGCTATTGAATGTGCGAAAAACGACAATGTTAATATCTATCTTACAGGCGGAAGCTTAAATCGCGATAATCTTACTCTTTCGGGTTCAAATACTATAAAATTTCTTGAAAATATAAATATAGATATTGCGTTTACGGGAGCCTCGGGTTATACCGAGGAGGCAGGTTTTACCTGCGGAAGCTTCAACGAAAGTGAAGTTAAAAGATTTGTTATTGAAAGAGCGAAAAAGGTAGTTCTTTTAATGGATAGTTCAAAAGCGGGAAGAGAAATGCCATTCAGGTTTGCAGAGCTTTCGGATATAGACTGTTTTGTCTGTGACGAAAAGTTCCCCGAGAAATTAAAAAAAGAAATTAAAAAATATAAAATTGAGGTAATGTAAAATGAAAACAAAAGCAGTAAGACTTTACGGAAAAAACGATTTGCGTTTTGAGGAGTTTGAACTTCCTCAGATTAAAGATGATGAAATACTTGCAAAAGTTATTTCAGACAGTCTTTGTATGTCCAGCTACAAAGCGGCAATCCAGGGTGCTGACCACAAAAGAGTTCCCGATGACTGTGATAAAAATCCCATAATCATAGGTCACGAATTCTGCGGAGAGCTTATCGAAGTAGGTAAAAAATGGCAGGATAAATTCAAAGCCGGTGAAAAATTCTCAATTCAGCCTGCAATGAACTATAAAGGAAGCCTTGCAGCTCCCGGATATTCCTATCAGTATATCGGAGGAAACTCTCAGTATGTAATTATCCCTAACGAAGTTATGGAAACAGGCTGTCTTTTAAAATATGACGGAGATGCTTTCTTCTACGGTTCACTCTCTGAGCCTATGTCTTGTATCGTTGGCGGTTTCCACGCTAACTATCACACTACAGCAGGCAGCTATGTTCATGCTATGGGTATTAAAGAAGGCGGTAATGCAGCAATTCTTGCAGGTGCAGGTCCTATGGGTCTTGGAGCAATAGACTATGCTATCCACGGTCCTATAAAACCCAAGATGCTTGTTGTAACAGATATCGACGAAGCAAGAATCAATCGTGCTAAAGAAATTATTTCTCCCGAAGATGCAGCAAAAGAGGGAGTAGAACTTAAATATCTTATGACATCTGATGATAAAGAGCTTATGGCACTCACAAACGGTGAAGGCTATGACGATGTTTTCGTATTTGCTCCTGTTGCTGTTGTTGTTGAGCTTGCAGATAAAATTCTCGGTAGAGACGGTTGTCTTAACTTCTTTGCAGGTCCTACAAATACTGAATTTTCCGCTAAATTCAATTTCTATAATGTTCATTACAGCTCAACTCACATTGTTGGAACAAGCGGCGGTAATACAGATGATATGATTGAATCCATAAGCCTTATGGAAAAGGGAAGACTCAATCCTGCGGCTATGATAACCCATATCGGCGGACTTAATGCGGCGGCTGAAACCACATTGAAGCTTCACGATATTCCCGGCGGTAAAAAGCTTATATACACACATATAGAGTTACCTCTTGTGAAAATTACAGATTTTCCTGAACTTGGAAAAGAAAATCCGATGTTTGCAGAGCTTGATAAAATTGTTAAAGCACATAACGGATTATGGTGTGCTGAAGCAGAAAAATATCTTCTTGCAAACGCACCTGCACTTTAAGAGGTGAAAACATGTTAAAAAAACTTATCGAAGTTTCCAATAAATACGGAAGCGATGAAAATTATGTTCTTGCAGGCGGTGGCAATACATCTTTTAAAGATGAAGAATATCTTTATGTTAAAGCCTCGGGAACATCTCTTAAAACAATAACCGAAGAGGGATTTGTTAAGATTTCAAGAGAAAAGCTTAACTATGTTCTTTCTGCCGAATATTCTTCTGATGTTAAAATAAGAGAGGAAGAAGTTTTGAAGAATTTAAATGCTGCAGTTGTATCGGGAGGCAGACCCAGTGTTGAGGCATCTTTGCACGGTCTTATGAAGTTTACATATGTCGTTCATCTTCATCCCGCGATGGTAAATGCTCTTACCTGTGCGGCAAACGGTAAAGAAATTGCAGAAAAACTTTTCGGCGACAGTTTTATATGGATTGAAAATACAGAGCCGGGATATGTTCTTGCTAAAAAATGCGAAGCGGCTTTGAAAGAAAAAGATGTTAATATAATTATCCTTGAAAATCACGGAATTTTCGTAGGTGCAGATACCGTTTCGGAAGTTGAAAAATTATATGACGGTATTATGGAAAAAATTGAAAATGCGATTACTGAAAAACCTGATTTTTCAGATGCAGATTTCGATAGTGAAAAAGCAGTATTAATTGCACCTGCAATAAGAATGCTTACAATGGAGGATAACAAATCCATCGTTAGTTTTGCTTGTAATAAAGAAATCGCGAAAGTTGTTGCATCCAAAGAAGCTTTTTCAGGAATAGAAAAAGCATTTACACCCGATCATCTTGTATATCACGGTGCATATACACTCTTTGTTGAATCGGCTGAAGAAATTGAAGAGCAGTATAAATTAATTGAAAATGCAATATCTTCCTTTAAGGAGAAATATTCTCAGAATCCTGTCATTATAGGTATTGAGGGGTTAGGTGTTTTTGCAGCTGCAAAAACCAAGAAAGATGCAGATACTGCATTAATGCTCTTTAAAGACACTCTTAAAATACATTCATATGCAAAGGCGTTCGGCGGTGCAAAACCGTTACCTTGTGAACTTATCGAGTTCTTAAGAAATTGGGAAGTTGAAAAATACAGAAAAAATGTAGGTGCTTTAACAAACGATAAGGTTGCTGCAGGAAAAATTATAGTAGTAACAGGAAGTGCACAGGGCTTCGGTCAGGGCGTTGCGCTTGAAATGGCAAAAAGCGGAGGCTATGTTGTAATTGCAGATATGAACGAAGAAGCAGCAAAAGCTAATGCAGAAAGTCTTAATAACGAGCTTGGTATGGGTGCCGCAATTTATGCAGGCGTTAATGTTACAGACGAAGACTCGGTTAAGGCTATGTATGATAAAACTGTTTTATCCTATGGCGGACTTGATGTTTTAATCAATAATGCAGGTATTGTCCGTTCGGGCGGTCTTGACGATATGACGGTAAAAACTCTTGAGTTTGTAACATCAGTTAACTACACTGCATATTTTATCTGCTCAAAATACGCATCTAAAATAATGAAAATACAAAACAAATTCAAGCCCGAATATATGACTGATATTATCCAGATAAATTCTAAATCCGGACTTAGCGGAAGTAATAAAAACTTTGCTTATGCAGGAAGTAAATTCGGCGGAATAGGGTTAACACAAAGCTTTGCTTTGGAGCTTGCACCCTTTAATATAAAGGTTAATGCAATCTGCCCCGGAAACTTCCTCGATGGTCCTCTTTGGAGCGATCCGGTAAACGGACTTTTTGTTCAGTATCTTAAAGCGGGAAAAGTTTCCGGTGCAAAAACAGTTGAGGATGTAAGACGCGCTTATGAATCCAAAGTTCCTATGAACAGAGGTTGCAGAATTATGGATGTTGTGCGTGCGATAAATTACTGTATGGAACAGGAATACGAAACAGGGCAGGCTATACCTGTTACAGGCGGCCAAAATATGCTAAATTAAAGCCGAGGGGCGTCAAACCCCATAAGGTTTTAAAATATAAATTTTGCGTAATTCTGTAGAAAATTCTTCAGATATGCGAAAGCATTATCTTTGAATTTTCTTTGTCTTTCATCAAAATTTATAATTTTCAAACTCTTCGACCTTAAATGCAGGAAAATTTTAAATAATTTAAATGCGAAGGACGAAGTTAGGCTGTCGCCTTACGAGGACGACAAATTTAAAGGATGAAAATTTAACAAATTTAAGGCTTATGGGGGTTGACGCCCCTCGGCTTAATTCATCAAAACGCGCAGACCGCATAAAGCGAATAAAAGAAAAATTCCAAAAAGTGAAACGCTTATACAGAGTACAATAAGGAATAAAATAAATGCTTTATGCTTCGAACAAACTTCACCCTCGGTGTATCACATACACCTTCGGGCAAGGTCAGACAAGTCTGACTTCAGTTTGTTCAATCTGCATCGTTTTGCTTAGAATCTTATACTAATATCAAATATAACGGAATGTGAAATGAGATTTTTAGTTTTATGCCGCAGGCATACCTTCATTCCTAATTTCTAATTCCTCATTCCTAATTAAATATAAAGGAGATATAAATTATGGCAACACCGGTAATTATGCCGAGACAGGGACAGTCGGTTGAAAGCTGTATCATCGGCAAATGGCACAAGAATGTAGGCGATAAAGTTAATGTAGGCGACATTCTTTTTACTTACGAAACAGATAAATCAACCTTTGACGAAGAAGCAAAGGTTGAAGGAACAATGCTCGCAATTTTCTTTGAAGAGGGCGACGATGTTGAATGTCTTTTAAATGTATGCGTAATCGGAAACGAGGGAGAAAGCGTAGATGAATTCAAACCCGCAGGCGAGGCTGAAGAAGAAGCGGCTGCTGTCGAAGTTAAAGCAGAAGAAACAGTAGTTTCTGAAACAGTTGAAGCAACACCTGCAGTAGCAGCATCTATTGATGGCGTATTTGTTTCTCCCAGAGCTAAAGCTCTTGCGGATAAAACAGGTGCTGATTTAAGATTTGCAGTTCCCACAGGCGCAAACGGAAGAATTATTTCTAACGATGTTGAAAAAGTTCTTTCCGAAGGCCACACTGTATCTGCGGCGGCAAAAGCTGAATACGATGCAATGGGCGGTTCTGTAGCCGGCACAGGAATTAACGGCAAAATCACAACAGCAGACCTTTCTGCTCCCAAAGCAGCTCCCGCAGCAGCAGTTGCAGCAGATGAGCCTTTATATGTTGAAGAGCCAATCTCAAATATCAGAAAGGTTATTGCAAAAGCTATGCATGCATCACTTTCTGAAATGGCACAGCTCACATTAAATACTTCTTTCGATGCAACAGAAATTATGGCATACAGAAAGAAACTCAAAGCTTCCTCCGAAGCATTGGGACTTCCCAATATAACCTTAAACGATATTATCATTTATGCCGCATCAAGAGCATTAATGAAATTCGACAAAATAAACGCAAACTTCACAGGGGAAAAGCTTCTTAAGTTCACACACGCAAACATCGGTATTGCTGTTGATACTGAAAGAGGACTTATGGTTCCCACACTCAACAACGCAGACAAGAAAACTCTTGCTGAAATTTCAGCAGAAGCAAAAGAACTTGCAGGTGCATGCAAAGGCGGTTCTGTAAGCCCCGACCTCTTAAAAGGTGCATCATTTACAATTTCCAATCTGGGAAGTATGGGTATCGAATCCTTTACACCGGTTATCAATCCTCCCCAGACTGCAATTCTTGGTGTATGCGGAATAACAGAAAGAAGCAAAAACGGAGTATTCTATCCTGCTATGGGTCTTTCTTTAACAATCGACCACAGAATTATCGACGGTGCAGACGGTGCAAGATTCTTAAAAGAGCTTGCTAACATATTGGAAAACTTCAGCGTTATGCTTTGCAAATAACAGGAGGAAAATAAAATGTATGATGTAATAGTTCTGGGCGGAGGCCCGGGCGGATATCTTGCGGCTGAAAGAGCGGCAGGAGCAGGACTTAAAGTATTGCTTGTTGAAAAAAACAAGCTTGGCGGTGTTTGTCTTAACGAAGGATGTATTCCCACTAAAACACTCTTGTACTCTGCAAAAATTTACGACTATGCTAAACACAGCAAGGATTACGGCGTTACATTTGGTTCGGCAGATATCGACCATGCTTTTGTTGTTAACCGTAAAAATGGTGTTGTAAAGCAGCTTGTTGCAGGGGTAGGCGCAAAGCTCAAAAAGAGTGGTGTTGAGGTTGTT
>JAZOOC010000206.1:0-7386 GCA_045654825.1 Clostridia bacterium
GTAACCCTTGTTGGTGATTTTAACAGCTGGAACATGCAAGACGAACCTATGCAAAGACTTGATGGCGGTGTTTTTGAAAAATATATTCCGGATGCAAAAGTCTACGATAATTATAAATACGCAGTTAAAACCGCATCGGGAAAAACTGTTTTAAAAAGCGATCCTTACGGTTTCCATACCTGCACAAGACCCGACAATGCCTCGAAAGTTTATAATCTTTCGGGCTTTAAGTGGACAGATGCAAATTACAGAAGAAAAAGAGCGGCAAAAAATATTTTTGAAAGCCCTCTTAATATATATGAGCTTCATCTCGGCTCTTTTATGACGAGAGAAAATGGCGATTATTATAATTATTCCGATATTGCAGATGAAATTGTAAAATATGTTACCGATATGGGATATACCCATGTTGAGCTTATGCCGTTAAGCGAATATCCCTACGATCCATCCTGGGGGTATCAGGTAACGGGATATTTTGCACCTACCTCAAGATACGGAACTCCTCATGATTTTATGAGCTTTGTAGATAAGCTTCATAATGCGGGAATAGGTATTATAATGGACTGGGTGGGCGCTCATTTTCCAAAAGATGAAAACGGACTTTACGAATTCGACGGCACTTGTCTTTATGAATACTCAGATCCGCTTAAAAACGAGCATAAGGAATGGAATACAAGAATTTTCGATTTCGGTAAGGGAGAGGTTAATTCTTTCCTTATATCCAATGCGTTATACTGGCTTGAAAAATATCATATAGACGGCTTGAGATTTGATGCAGTTGCATCTATGCTTTATCTTGATTACGGTAAAAAAGACGGAGAATGGCGTGCCAATAAAGATGGCGGAAATGTCAATCTTGAAGCGGTTGAGTTTCTTAAAAGGTTAAATACAACCGTTTTAACCAGAAATAAATGGGCAATTATGGCGGCAGAAGAATCAACCGCTTTCCCGATGATAACCTATCCGCCTCACGATGGTGGACTCGGCTTTAATTTTAAATGGAATATGGGCTGGATGAACGATTCGTTAAGATATATGTCTTTGGACCCGTTGTTTAAAAAGGATAACCATTCAACACTCACATTTTCAATGACCTACGCATTTTCCGAAAATTTCATACTTCCGTTATCTCACGATGAAGTGGTTTACGGCAAATGCTCAATGATTGGAAAAATGCCGGGTGAATATAACGATAAATTTGCGAATTTAAGAACATTCTTTGCATATATGATGGCTCATCCGGGGAAAAAATTAAGCTTTATGGGTAACGAATTTGCCCAGTTTTCTGAATGGGATTTCAAAAAACAGCTTGACTGGGATATTCTTTCCTATGAAAGTCATAATAAATTTAAAAAATATATAAAGGACCTCAATAAATTTTATCTTGATAATCCTCCCATGTGGCAGAACGATCACGATTGGGACGGGTTTAAATGGATAGTGGTGGATGATTATACTCAAAGCGTGGTTTCCTTTATGCGACAGGATAAAAATGGAGATAAGATAATAGCAGTTATGAATTTTACTCCTGTTACAAGAGAAAAATATCGTATAGGTGTTCCCGAAAGCGGAAAATATACGGCAGTTTTATCTTCGGATAATAAAAAATATATGGGAAGCGGAAAATATACAAAGCAGGCAACAAGCAAAAATATTGCTATGCACGGCTTTTCACACAGCATAGAGCTTACTCTTCCGCCCCTTTGCGCAACATATTATAAAATTAAAAAGTAGGAGGCAAAAAGATGCTTAAAAAGAAAAAGAAATGCATCGCAATGCTCCTGGCAGGCGGCCAGGGAAGCAGACTCATGGCACTTACTACAAACACGGCAAAACCGGCGGTACCTTTTGGCGGGAAATACAGAATTATTGATTTTCCTTTGTCCAACTGTGTAAATTCAGGTATAGATACCGTTGGAATTCTAACTCAATATGAACCCCTTGCGCTTAATACTTATATAGGAAACGGACATCCCTGGGGACTTAACAGAAGCTACGGCGGAGTAAGTGTTCTTCCGCCATATCTTTCAAAGAGCAATTCCCAGTGGTATAAGGGAACTGCAAACGCAATATATCAGAATATGCAGTTTATAGAAACCTTTGACCCCGATTATGTACTTATTTTATCGGGTGACCATATTTATAAAATGGATTATTCAAAAATGATTGAGTATCATATTTCCAATAATTCCGACTGCACAATAGCGGTAATAGATGTGCCGATTGAAGAGGCGTCAAGATTCGGGATTATGAATACAAACGAGGACGGCTCGGTTTATGAATTTGAAGAAAAGCCGAAATGTCCAAAATCGACAAACGCATCAATGGGAATTTATGTTTTTTCCAAAGAAATACTTAAAAAGTATCTTACAGAGGATGAGAATAACCCCGAATCTGATAACGATTTCGGAAAAAATGTTATCCCGATGCTCATAAATGATAAAAAAAGAGTATTTGCCTATAAGTTTGACGGCTACTGGAAGGATGTTGGAACAATCAAAAGCTTATGGGAAGCAAATATGGATTTGTTTGATGAAGGAAAACTCAGTCTTGAAGACAGAAAGTTTAAAATATACGGCAGAAATTATGCAAAACCTGCTTCCTATTTTTCACCGTCTTCAAAAATCGAAAATTCTCTTATAGCAGACGGATGCACAATAAAAGGCACTATTGAAAATTCGGTTATTTCAAGCGGATGTGTGATAGGAGAAAATGCTGTTGTTAAAAACAGTGTTGTTATGCCCGATTCGGTAATAGACGGAGAGTCGGTTGTGGAATATGCAATTATCGGCGAAGAAGCACAGCTTCACAACAAAGAAATCATCGGAACTTTCGATGAAATCAAGGTTTTGGGAGAGTGATTTATATGAAAATGACAGGAGTTATTTTTTCCAATATATATGACAGTTGCTTCGGTGCTTTAACAAGTATGCGTGCGGCTTCTTCCATTCCGTTCGGCGGAAGATACAGAATGATTGACTTCATTCTTTCAAATATGGTTAATTCGGATATTTCCAAAATAGGTGTAATTGCAAAATACAACTATTCTTCTTTAATGGACCATCTCCACTACGCTAATGACTGGGACCTTGAAAGAAAACACGGCGGTCTTTATATACTTCCGCCATTCGGCAACGGAAATAATTCAATTTATAAAGGAAAGCTTGATGCACTTGGAAATGCTGCGGTGAATTTTCTTCATAAATCCGAAACCGAATATGTTGCTATTGCGGATTCAACCGTAATATGCAGCATAGACTTTTACAAGGTTTTAAAGGCTCATATCGCATCGGGGGCAGATATTACCTGTGTTGCAAACAGAGAAGAGAATTATGACGGCAGAGTTGATCTTGTTATGCAGACCGAAAACGGATGCGTTAAGGAAATTCTTACCGATGTTATTCCCACTAAAACTGATTATTGTGGAATGGGTATGTTTATTATGAAAAGAACAGACCTTCTTGATGTGATAGAAGCTCTTACTCCGAAAGGAAATACCTCCTTTGAAAAGGATTTTATCCAGAACAGCTTCTATAAAGACAGAATTACCGTTAATGTATATGAGCATAACGATACCGTTCTTCGTATAAGCGATATTCCCTCGTATTATTCAAATAATATGAAGCTTCTTAATGAAGATGTAAGAAATGCGATTTTCAAACCGAATGTTCCTGTTTATACAAAAATCAGAAACGAAGCTCCCTCCATTCATCTGGCAGGCTCTAAGGTGAGTAACTCCATAATAGCAGACGGATGTAAGATAGAAGGCACAGTTGAAAATTCAGTGCTTTTTCGAGGAATCAAGGTTGAAAAGGGCGCGGTTATCAAGAATTCAATTGTTATGCAGGGAAGTGTGATAGAAAAGAATTCCTTTGTTGATTGTGCGATTTTAGATAAAGATGTAACAATAACAAGAAACACACAGCTAAAAGGAGCGCCCCGTGCACCCTTAATAATAAATAAAGGACTGACTGTATGAACATAGTATTTGCGGCAAGTGAAAGCGCGCCTTTTATAAAAACAGGCGGGCTTGGCGATGTTATGGGAGCTCTTCCCAAAGAGCTTTCAAAGGGAGATAATAAGGTTTCTGTTTTCATTCCGTATTACAGAGCTGTCAAAGAAAAGTTTGAAAGCGAGCTTGAATATCTTTGTAACTTTGATGTTTACCTCTCGTGGAGAAATCTTTACTGCGGAATTTTCAAAAAGGAAATAAATAAAAATCTCACTTATTATTTTATAGATAATGAATTTTATTTTTCAAGAGATGGCGGAATTTACGGTCATAACGATGACGGAGAAAGGTTTGCTTTCTTCTCAAAAGCGGTAATCGAAGCGGTTTCACGGCTTGACATACCTGCAGAGGTAATTCACGCAAACGACTGGCAGACATCTCTTATCCCTCTTTTAATAAAATCAAATGACGGTTATGGTGAAAATATAAAAAATATAAGAACCGTTCTTACCATTCATAATATAGAATATCAGGGCAAGGCAAACGAAAATTTTGTATCCGAGGTCCTCGGAATTTCAGAAAAATGGGCAGATGCGGCACGCTTTGACGGATGCTTCAATGCTTTAAAATGCGGTATTGTTTTATGCGATAAGCTTTCAACCGTTTCTCCCACCTATGCCTTTGAATTAAGACACGAATATTTCTCTCACGGACTTTCGGGAATTATATCTGAAAATTCCTATAAAATGAAAGGAATCTTAAATGGTATAGATGAAGATGTAAGTCCTAAAAAGGACAACTGGATTTTCAAAAAATACTGGGCGGGAAGATATAAAACAAAGCTTGAAAACAAAGCGGCAATGCAAAGAGAACTGGGGCTTTCAGAAAATCCCAATATTCCAGTTTTTGCGGTTATTTCAAGACTTGTTGACCATAAAGGTATTCCCCTTATTGAAAGAGTAGGAGAGGATATTGTAAAATCGGGCGCACAGCTTGCGGTTATAGGAACAGGAGAAGAGCGCTTCGAGAACTATTTCAGATGGCTTGCAAATGAGTATCCCGGAGCGGTTTCCTCAAATATAACATTTTCAAATGAGCTTGCAAGTAAGGTTTATGCCGGTGCAGATTTCTTCCTTATGCCTTCAAAAAGCGAGCCTTGCGGATTATCACAGATGATAGCTATGAAATACGGCACTATTCCAGTGGTAAGAGAAACCGGCGGTCTTTTCGATACCGTTACTCCCTATAATGCAGAAACAGGCGAGGGAAGAGGTTTTACCTTTAAGGTATACAACGCTCACGATATGCTTGATGCAGTTAAAAGAGCAATAGAATTCTATTCGGACAAAACTGCACTAAAAGCAGTAGTTAAAAGAATTATGACCGAGGACTTTTCGTGGGAAAAAGCAGCAAAAGAATATATAAATTTGTATCAGGAGTAAAAATATGTTTATAGTAGATAAAAAAACAGCAGAATCACTTATATCCGAAAAATTAAGCTCAGGCTTCGGTTGTGAGATAAAGGACGCAACACCACAACAGCTTTATTTTGCATTATGCGAAGTTATAAAAGAGCTTATGTTAAAGCAGAGAAATCGCTTTTTAAAGAAAACCAAAGAGGAAGAAAACAAAGAAGTTTATTATATGTCTATGGAATTTCTTGTTGGTACTTCTTTAAGAAACAACCTCTTTAATTTAGGTGTTTCTGATGTGTTTAAAGATGTTTTAAAGGAAAATGATATAGAAATAGACGATTTGTTTGAAATGGAGCCGGATGCAGGACTTGGTAACGGCGGTCTTGGCAGACTTGCAGCTTGTTATCTCGATTCTATGACAACTTTGGGTATTCCCGCAACAGGCTTTTCAATCAGATATGAATTCGGTATTTTCCGTCAGAAAATAGTTGACGGCTGGCAGATGGAATTTCCTGATAACTGGCTCAATAAAGGGGATGTATGGCTTAAAATGCGTCCCGATGAAATGTATGAAGTGCGTTTCGGCGGTTATGTAAAAGACAGCTTTGAAAACGGCAGATATAAAGCTGTTTATGAGGGATATGAAACAGTTAATGCAATTCCCTACGACATGTGCATTTCGGGATACGATTCCCAAGCGGTAAACAGCCTTGTTTTATGGAGTGCAAATTCTCCTAAAACTATGGATATGAACCTGTTTTCAAGAGGTAATTATGTAAAAGCGCTTGAAGATAATACAATGGCAGAGGTTATTTCTAAGGTTCTCTATCCTGCAGACGATCACATTGAAGGTAAAAAGCTTCGTTTAAAACAGCAGTATCTTCTTGTTTCTGCTTCCTTGCAGAGTATAGTTGCAAAGCATCTTAAAAACTATAAAACACTTGATAATTTTGCCGATAAGGTTGCAATTCATATAAACGATACCCATCCTGCTCTTTGTGTTCCCGAGCTTATGAGAATTCTTATGGATGATAACGGCTATGAATGGGATGCGGCATGGGAAATATGTAAAAATACTTTAAGCTATACCAATCATACCGTTATGAGCGAAGCACTTGAAAGATGGGATGTAAATCTTTTTGCTGAACAGCTTCCCAGAATAAATCAGATTGTTCATGAAATCAACAGAAGACTTGTTAACGAGCTTAAAAAGCTTTATCATGACGATATGGCTAAAATCGAATACATGGCGGTTGTTTCAAATAATCAGGTTAAAATGGCTAACTTGTGCCTTGCATGCTGTCATAAAATAAACGGAGTTTCAGCACTCCATTCGGAAATTTTAAAAACAGGTATTTTCAGAGATTATTACTATATATATCCCGAAAGATTTACAAATGTTACAAACGGTATTGTAACAAGAAGATGGCTTTGTCAGGCTAACCCGCTTTTATCATCATATATTACCGAGCTTATAGGAGATAAATTCACCAAAGACGCCTCCGAGCTTTTAAAGCTTAAAAAATATGCAGATGATAAGTCGGTTTTAGATAAGCTTGCCGAAATTAAAAGAGAAAACAAAATCCGTCTTTATGACTACATCAGTAATAAGAACGGTATAAGAGTTGACCCCGACTCTATATTCGATGTTCAGATAAAAAGACTTCACGAGTATAAAAGACAGCTTCTTAATGTGCTCAACATTCTTTATATGTATAATGAAATAAAAGATAATCCCAATGTTGATTTTGCACCCAGAACTTTCATTTTCGCGGCAAAGGCATCAGCAGGATATCTTATGGCGAAACAGATTATAAGTCTTATCTGTGCAGTTGCGGATATGGTAAATTCAGACCCCGTTGCAAGAGAAAAAATCAAGGTTGTATTTATCGAGGATTATAAAGTTTCACTTGCTGAAATAATCATTCCTGCGGCGGAAATTTCCGAGCAGATTTCAATTGCGGGTAAAGAAGCCTCCGGAACAGGAAATATGAAGCTTATGATTAACGGTGCTGTAAC
>JAZOOC010000207.1:0-5131 GCA_045654825.1 Clostridia bacterium
CGGTGCTTCTCCCTAAGAAGCACCGCCGAATTTATGCATGGTTTTCGTTATACAAAAAAAGAGCTACCATAAAGGTAGCTCTTAATTTTTAAGTTATAAATGTTAATCCGTAAGGATTAGTTCCATTTATCGTCGCCGTCAACATCGAGGATCATTGTAGCAAGAGCTTCTCCGTCGAAGGAGTAAACTACTACATAGTCTCCGTTTGTTGAGGAGCTTGCTGCAGCATCATCGTAAACGAAGTTGTTTGTTTCAGCTACGCCGAATACAATGTAATCGTTAACATATGTGTTGCCAATGATAGTGTTAGTTGCGCTATCCTGAGCAAATCTTACGAGCATTGTAGGAGCGGAAGAAGATACGGATAAGTCAACAACGGGGCTTGTGCCTGCAAATTCAGCAGCGCCGCCTTTGTATTCAGCAACTTTACCTACATAGAGGTTACCGATCTTATCGTTGTCTTCACCAGCTGTGCCAGCGCCTGTAGCTGAGTAAGATAATCTAGAACCATGATTTGTTGTTGAATCAGCCCAGTCGATTACATCTGCAACAGAAGCAATTACTCTTACTGCTGTAGCTTCTTCGTTACCATTGAACTGAATCATAGCACCTTTAGCGATTGCGTTGAGAACTGTAGAAGCACCTGTTGTGATTTCAACATTAGATGCGTTGTACATTACAACATCAGTAGGAACAACGATAGAAGTTTTAAGACCATTTACATAACCTGTGAATCTCTTAGCAGAAGCGCCTTCACTGTCTGTAGCGTCAGATACATTTGTAACGAACATTACATCAGAGTCAGCAGCAACTTTAGCTTTGAGGTTGAAGATTACTGCAAATTCAACATCATCATTTCTCTTATCTTCGATAATATCATAATCGTATGTTGTTTCATCGTCTACAAGAACACTGAGATCTGCTGTTGCAAAGTTTTCTCTCTTAAGTGTTGACTGATAAGTTGCATCAGAAAGTGTAACGATGGAAACACCTTCAGGCATTACATTTCCGCCGAGCTTGGAAGTAGTGTCACGATATACACCGCTACCTGTTCCTTTAGCTGCGAAGTTTTCATCTCTGTAGTTGATACCAGCACCCCAGTAGATTTCGTTGATCTGTCCAGCAGCGTTAACTGTGTACATAACGATTTTCTGAGCTGTGGGGAGAACAGTTGTGTTAATAGTTGTAACTGCAGGTGTACCAGAAGTAGTTGTTAAAGTATCTTTAGATACTGTAGTATATTTAACAGTTGAAGAACCGTTCATATTGATGTTCTTAGCAAAGCCATATTCAACGAATTCGCCGTTAGCTGTGTAAAGAACTGCTTTAGGTTCTGCATCTAATCCGTTGTTATCAACATATGCAGCATAGAGAACTGCAAAGTTTCTGTTAGAATCGTCGCTGAGTTCGAATTTTAATACTTTACCGAACATATCAACATAGAAGATACCTTTATCGCCAGCTGTGAGGCTAACTTCGGAGTAGTGTTCTTCACCGTCGATATCGTAGTAACCATTACCATTGTTTTCAGAAACTGTTCCTTCTAATTTAGTAGAAGTTACATATACTTCATAGTATGTGTTATTTTCAGAATCCTGAGATTTGAATGCGTTTATAACATCGCCTTCTTTGATGTCTGCAAATTCAATTGCATTGCCTTCTTCATCATAGATGTCGAATGTTACATCTTCAGCTGTAGGATTGAGTGTGATTGCTGCCGCTCCACCAGTTGTGATACCATCAAATGTGATTCTGTTGATTCTGTCATTGATTTCGTCAACAACACCTGCAAAGTAATCTGTAGCGTAGATTACATCGTAACCAGCAATACCATCATTGTTGATGAGTGTGATTACAGGATATTTACCTGCAGCATAAGGTGTATTGAAAGAGTTCTTAGCAATTGCAGTAGCATTGTTGTTGCTGTAGATTGTGTGAGAACCAGCTAATTTAACTTCTGTAGCTTCAGAATCTTCATCCCAGCTGTTTTTGAAGTATGTGATTTTGTTGTTTGTAGAATCATATACAGCATTTTTAGCCTGTGTAGCTGTGATAGTCATAGATTCGTTAGCACCGGGTTTTTCAACTAAAGCAACCATTACGGGGTTAGATTCGTCAGCCATATCGATGTATGCAACTGTTTTGTAGTGTTTTAAAGGTGCAACAGTGTCAGCATATTCGATAGTTGTTTTGTTTAATTTAGGATTGGGGAAAGAGTATGTTGTGTAAGAAGGATCAAACTGCATAGCTATTTTAGAATAGTTATATGTGAGTTTTTTAGCTCCTTCGTTAGCGAAGCTTACAGAACTTACTGTACCTTCAACTTTAGCAACATTTAAGTTTTCAGACAAGATTGTTACATTTGTCTGTGCCCACTGCTGATCTGTACCATATTCAACCTGAGCCATTTTACCAACATCTAAAGAGTTGTAAACGAGTTTTGCAACAACGCCTCTGGAAGCGTCTGTTCCGATTGCCTGGTTAGCACCCATTGTAAGACCTAAGGTGTGAGCCTGAGCAACGTAAGCTGTGGGGTAAGCATCTGCAACATTTTCGAATTTCTTCTGGAATCCGAGTGCGCAAACGATCATTTTAACAGCTTCTTCGAATTTAACATCTTTAGAAGGTTTGAATGTTCCGTCGCCGTAACCATTTACGATGCCCTGCTGAGCAGCCATCATAACATAGCCAGCGTACCATTCGTTTGCAGGAACGTCATCGAAAGATACTCCGAACGCGCCTGTAGCAGCGTCTTCTAATCCAAGAGTTCTGATGATCACTGCTGCGAATTCAGCTCTTGTGATTGTTTTTGCGGGACCGAAAGTGCCATCTTCATAACCATTGAGAAGGCCCAATGCAGCCAAAACTTCAACCGCTTCTGCATAGCTATCTGTATCAGCTACATCACTGAATGTACCAGCGAAAGCAACTGTGCTGAAAGCCATAGCCAAAACGATTACCAATGCAAGGATTTTGTTAAGGTTTTTCATTTTGAGTTTCCTCCCTTTATAAATTTTTATTTTTTTCGAAAGAGTTTTTTTCCAGAGAAGCACCTTACTTCTTCTCTTTGTTGTACGGAAAAGATATTCTCTTCCGGAACGAAAAAGATAATCTCTTCCGAACTTAGCCTCATTATAGCAAAGTATATTTTTAGTGTCAAGCATTGTAACACAACTGTAAAATTTCTGTGTTTTAGCTGTAAAATGCAAAATACAAAATGCAGAATGCAAAGTTAATGTGTGCTTCGCACAAATTTAATTCCGTCGGCTTTGCCGACACCATAATTTTGCATTATGAATTCTGAATTCTGCATTTAATTCCGTCGGCATTGCCGACACCTTCATTCCTAATTCCTAATTCCTAATTATTTATAATTTCTTTTTCTTTCGCACGCATTTTCTTTTTGTCGGCTTGGTCTATATGGTCATAACCAAGCAGGTGATACATTGAATGGACTACCATATATCTTAATTCCTGTTCTATGGTATTTTGATATTCTTTTGCATGTTCTTCTATAACTTCCATACATATTACCATATTACCGAGGCAGACCGCACCTGTTTCGGGATCTTTTTCTTCTTCCAGATTTTCGATTGGTTTAAAATTTTCGTCATATGTAAGATAAGGGAAAGACAGAACATCTGTTTTTGTATCTTTATCTCTGTATTCCCTGTTAATTTCTCTTATACCCTCCCCATCGGTTATAAGAACACATACATTAATTAAAGGAAGCTTTTCTTTTTTTGCTACCTCATTTATTGTATCATCAATTATTTTTTTCAGTTCATCTGTTAATAATATTTCTTCTTCGATTTCAATTATGTTCATAACAAAGCCTTTCTTTTAAATGCAGAACGCAAAATGCAAAATGCAGAATTAAGGTGTGCTTCGCACAGATTTAATTTCGTCGGCTTTGCCGACACCTTCATTCCTCATTCCTAAGTTATTGTTCATATTTAGAATATGCCTTAATAATCTTCTGTATAAGCGGATGTCTTACAACATCTCTGGCATTTAAAAAATGTATTCCTATATCTTCTATATCGGTTAAGACTTTTAATGCGTCTTTTAATCCCGACTGTTTTCCTTTGGGTAAATCGACCTGGGTTACATCCCCTGTGATAACAACTTTGGAATTAAAGCCGATTCTTGTTAAAAACATTTTCATTTGTTCTTTTGTGGTATTCTGTGCTTCATCAAGTATTATAAAGCTGTTATCGAGTGTTCGGCCTCGCATATAGGCAAGGGGCGCAACCTCTATCATTCCTTTTTCATGATAGGAATTATAGCTTTCGCCGCCGAGCATTTCAAAAAGCGCATCGTAGAGAGGTCTTAAATAGGGGTCTATTTTCTCCTGCAAATCGCCGGGAAGAAATCCAAGGCTTTCTCCCGCTTCAACTGCAGGTCTTGTTAAAATTATGCGGTTAACTTCTTTTCTTTTAAATGCGGCAACCGCCATTGCAACAGCTAAATAGGTTTTTCCCGTACCGGCAGGACCGATTCCTAAAGTTATAATATTATTTTTAATTGTATTAACATATGCTTTCTGTCCGAGTGTTTTTGGTTTTACGGGTGTGCCTTTAATGGTGGTACACACACAGTCTGAATTTAAGGTTTCGAGTTCTTTTTCCATTTTTGTATCCACAATTTCTCCTATATAGCGAATGCTTTGCTCATCGATTTCCCCGCCTCTCTCGGAATGGGAAAGGAGCTCTTTTATTACCGAGCCTGCTTTTTTCGCATTTTCTCCTTTTATTTTTATAACATCCTCACGGATTATAACAGACACATTATATTCCTTTTCAATAAGCTTTATATTAAAATCAAAGCTTCCGCACAGATTTCTCACTCCGTCTGCGCTGTCGCATCTGATGATTTCTTCCATATTTCTAACTCCTTTTCTTCTGCAATATTTTCAACACACTTGGCAACGGCTTTTATAACCCCTGTTTCGTTGTCTTTATAGCTTATTTCATAATTTATATTTTTTATTATATCCTTTGGAAGTTCTTTTTTAAACTCTTCGGCAAGTTCTTTTTTTATATTACTTTCCGCCTGTTTTAAAGTAAGCGGTTTTTTAACCAGTGTATATTCCCTATATATAACAGTATTAACCTCAAAAAATCCCAGC
>JAZOOC010000208.1:0-7076 GCA_045654825.1 Clostridia bacterium
TGCACATTCAGGAACACAAACGGGATATAAACTGACTGCCGAACTCATTAAAAAACACGAAAATGTATATTGCGATATTTCTATGAGTGTTCAGAGAGCAAATCTTTTGGAATATCTGGTTAATTACGGCGATGAAAACAAAATTCTTTTAGGCTCGGATTCTCCGCTTACAGACCCATCTGTTCCCATCGGAAGAATTATGCTTACCGATATATCTGACGGCGCAAAAGAAAAAATTCTCGGTCTTAATTTTGAAAAGCTTTTCGAAAATGCGAAAATTTAGTTAATATGAAAACTCCGGTTATCCGGAGTTTTTTAATATAGTGCAGTAATACTTAAACCCGATATGGTTTAAGTATTACTGCACTACACATATTTTATTTTTTCCAGGTTGATGGTGAAAAGAGCAGAAGCATCGGGAATATTTCAAGTCTGCCGATTAACATACACATACTCATAACAAATTTGGAGAGGTAAGAAAACTCTGAAAAGTTACCTATAGGACCGACTTTTGAAAGTCCGGGCCCAATATTGTTTATGGTAGCGGCAATTGCTGTGAAATTAGTTGTAAAGTCGAAATTATCAAAGCTTATTATAAGAAGTGAAGTGGTAAATATAATTACATAAGCCGCCATATAAACATTAACTCCGCGAACAGTTTCGTGCTCAAGTGTGCGGTTGTTCATTTTAAGCTTTAAAGTTCTTCGCGGATGAGCTGTAGTTTTGATTTCCTTAACAATGGTTTTTAAAAGAATCAGAATTCTTGAAACTTTTATACCTCCGCCGGTACTGCCTGCACAGGCACCTACAAACATAAGTATAACTATAATCATTTTTGAAAATTCGGGCCACAGATTAAAATCAGCAGTTGAATAACCGGTTGTGGTAATAACAGAACCTACTGAAAAAGCGATGTTTCTGAATGCTTCTTCAATCGAACCAAACATTCCTCTGGTGTTTATAAAAATGAGAAGAATTGCCGATGCGATAATTCCAAAATATGCTTTAACCTCGTCAGATTTCAGAATAGATTTGATATCGCCTAAAAGGAGCATATAATAAAGGGAAAAATCAACACCGCAGGCTATCATAAAAAATGTTATTACATATTGTATATAGGGACTGTAGGAGGAAATGCCGGCATCATTTACAGAAAAACCGCCTGTTCCTGCAGTACCAAAAGTGAGAGTAAGCGAGTCGAATAAATCAGCACCGCCCAAAAGCATAAGTATTATCTGCAGCAGGGTAAAAGCAATATAGATTGTATAAAGCAGTTTCGCAGTTGATTTTGTTTTCGGAACAAGCTTGCTTACTGATGGCCCCGGGCTTTCTGCTTTAAGTAAATAAAGATTTGCATTTCCGGATAACGGAAAAACCGCCATAAGAAATACAAGTACTCCCATACCGCCTATCCAGTGAGTCAGACTTCTCCACATAATTATAGATTTTGGAAGAACATCAACACTTGTAAGAATTGATGCGCCGGTGGTTGAAAAACCCGATGATGTTTCAAAAAACGCATCTATGAAATTAGGAATACTTCCTGAAAGTATAAACGGAATTGCACCGAATATACTGATTACAATCCAGCTTAATGCAACCGCACAAAAACCTTCTTTTGCATACATGGCTTTGTTTGCGGGGGATTTTTTAGTTATTAAAGTTCCGAAAAGAATACCCAGTGCAATACATATTAAAAATGTGAAAATCTCTGCTGTTTCGCCATATATAGCTGCACAAACAAGAGGTATTGCCATAAATGCAGATTCGATTTTCAAAACCCAACCCAATACATTTATAATCATTTTATAGTTCATATTTTAATCCTCTATTTTAAAATATCTCTTATATCCATAAAGCCTTCTCTTAAAGTAACAATTATAACAGTATCTCCCGCAAGAATCATATCTTTACCTCTCGGGATAATAACCTTGCCGTTTCTTGTAATGCAGGCAATAAGAATATTGTCTTTAAGATTTAAGTCCTGAAGCATGATGTTGGAAATCGGTGAATTTTCTTTTATTCTGAATTCCAAAGCTTCTGCTTTATCGTTCAAGATATAATGCAGAGTTTCAATGTTGCTTCCAAAAGAGTTCTTTTTCGCTCTTACAAAACGCACTATATATTCAGCAGTTATATTTTTCGGATAAATGGTCGAGCCTAACTGCAGGTCGCCAATAACATTATCGTATTCAATACGGTTGATTTTTGTAACAACCTTGCCTTTGGTTTTGCTTTTTGCATATAACGAAAGCAAAACATTTTCCTCATCAATGTTGGTAAGGGAAACAACCGAGCCGTAATTTTCAAGTCCCTCTTCGGATAAAAGCTTATTATCCGTTCCGTCGCCGTGAATTATCGTAGCTTCGGGAAGCAGATGGAAAAGCTCGTCGCATCTTTCCTGCTTTTGTTCAATTATTTTAACATTAATACCTGTCTGGATAAGCTTGTTTGCAAGATAATATGCAGTATCTCCGCCGCCGACAATAAGAGTATCTTTAACTCTGTTGGTTTTAAGTCCTATTTTTTTGAAGAAAGCAGAGGTTTCTTTAATTGTTGCAACAATGCTTATAAGGTCGCCTGCTTTTATGGTGAAATTACCTGATGGTATAAAAGCTTCATCGCCTCTTTCAACTCCGCATACAAGAATATAGCTGCCGAGTTTTGTTGATATGTCCATGATTTTCATATTATCAAGAACGCATCCGGACGGAACTTCAAAGCTTAGTATTTCAACTCTTCCTTTTGCAAATGTATCAATATTTATTGCTGATGGAAATCTTAAAATTCTTGCGATTTCACTTGCCGCTGCCTGTTCCGGATTAACAACCATAGTAAGGCCCAAATCGTCTTTTATAAGATTGATAGCTTTAAAATATTCAGGCTTTCTTACTCTGGCAATAGTCTGACAGTTGCCAAGCTTTTTTGCCATAAGGCAAAGCATAAGGTTTAATTCATCCGAACCTGCAACCGCGATGAAAACATCAGCATCTTCAATTCCGGCTTCGGATAAAGTATCTATATCGGTGCCGCTTCCTACAACACCCATAATATCATATTCGCTCACTGCAAGAGAAACTACATCAGCTCTTGTATCTACAATAGTTATATCGTGTTCTTTTTCAAGTGAAAGCTGTTCAATAAGCTTATCGCCAACTTTTCCGCAACCTACAATAATAATATTCATAATCTACCTCTTAATTATTAAAAATTGCTTCGCATCTGTATATCGGGAACCCTTTTTCTGAAAAAAGAGTTTCATATTCAGTCATAATATTATCTTCATAATCGGAATTATGTAAATCCAGAGAAATATTTTTAAGCCTTAATCCGTAGTCAGCAAAAGAATTTAGGGAAAACTCAAAAAGCGGACGGTTATCGGTTTTAAAAAAGATTTCGCCGTTTTTCGAAATGAGCTTTTTATATATATCGAGAAAACGGTGGTGAGTTAATCTCTGCTTTCTTTTTCCGCGATTGGGAAGAGGGTCGCAGAAATTAATATATATCCGGTCGCATTTTGTTTTCGATTCAAGCTCATTTAATGCCATTGCGTCTCCGCAGAATAATTTAACATTTTTTAAATTAAGGCTCTTAATCTTTTCTCCTGCAAGAATCATAACATCTTTATTTTTTTCAAAAGCGAAGAAATTTATATCCGGATTTTTCATTGCAAGCTCGGAGATAAATTTGCCTTTGCCACAGCCAAGTTCAAGGTGAAGAGGCTTATCGTTTCCGAAAATCTTTTTTATATCATTTTTATATTCCGAAATATCATAAAGTAAATAATCACTTAATGCTTCAAGTCGTTCATCTCTGTGTTTCTTTTTTCGCATTCTCATTTTTTATTCCTCTTTTTTCTTTGAAATAGTCTTTTATAAGCTTTGAACATTCATCTTCCATAATTCCGCCGTTAATATTAACTTTGGAAATATTCGAATATCTGGCAAAGCTGTTGTCTTTTGAAATGGCGGCACCGTAATTTTTATCATATGCTCCAAACCATATATTTTTTATTCCCGAAAGAAGTATAGCGCCCGCACACATAGGACAAGGCTCTAATGTTACATATAAATCACAATCCGAGAGATTTTTTGAATCAAGTATTCTTGAGGCTTTTAATATAACTTCAAGTTCTGCATGCTCACAGGGGTATTTTCCGTTGCTTGCCTGTGCGATTACTTCGCCTTTATATACTATGAGAGCTGCCACCGGAATATTGCCGGATTTTGCAGATTCTTTTGCAAGCTTGATAGCCATATTCATATATCTTTTAACCATAAAAATACCTCCGCATTATAAATTCTATAATAACCGCGCTGATTTGTCAATCAAAGCATTGAAAAAAATTGTTTTGGGTGGTAGAATAGATTTAACAAAGTTAAATCTATTCAGCTAAATTCGCCTGACGGCGAGCTAAATGTGCTAAAGCACGCTAAATTACTTCGTAGCTAAATTAACCTTGCGGTCAGCTAAAAGGCGAATTTAATTTAGCTGTTTTGAAAAAACAATTTAGCTATGGAGCGAAGTGGAATAATTTAGCTTTGCAACTTGTTGCAAAATTTAGCTAAAAACTTGGCATCTAAATCGTCTGTTTTGCCTGATAAAGAGTATAGAATATATTGAAAACAAAAAGGATGTATGTGTTATGAAAATCAGAAAAGCTATACAAAGTGATATAAATTCAATACTCAAAGTCTACGAAGTCGCTCGGGAATATATGCGACAAAACGGCAATCCTGACCAGTGGGGAACAGATAAACCCAAAAAGGAACTTCTGGAAGACGATATAAGGAAAGGTGAACTTTTTGTAGGAGAAAATCTCGACGGTAATATACATTTTGTGTTTGCCTTTATACTCGGTGACGATCCGACATATTCGTATATTGAAAATGGTGACTGGCTTTCTGATAAACCTTATGGAACAATTCACCGTATTGCAAGTGACGGAACTGTTTCCGGTGTTGTTAAAACAGCAGTTGATTACTGTAGAAATATTATTTCAAATATAAGAATAGACACACATGAAAATAATAAAACCATGCAATATGTCGTAGAAAAGCTGGGGTTTGTTAAATGCGGTATCATATACATCGAGGATGGAACCCCAAGAATTGCATATCAGCTTTTATAAAAGCACGCATAGCGTGAGGGAGTAGTATTTGTTCAATGCAGCGATATTAGTATTATTTTTTAGTCTTGACTTGATACGAGCTTTGCGTTGCATAAGCAACGCAGCTAAATTCGCCTGACGGCGGCCTAAATGTAATTACATACGCTAAATTACTTCGTAGCTAAATTAATCTTGCGGTCAGTTATAAGGCGAATTTAATCGTAGGGCAGGGACTTGCTCCTGCGAAATATAACGGAACGAGTAAGTCCGTTCACTACAATAGCAAAGCGGAATAATTTAGCTTTGAACAGAGTTCAAAATTTGGCTAAAACGATTCCATCCAGATTATATAGTCTTTATAACAGGGAAGTTGCTGAAAGATAGTGTCCTTTTTATCGTACACAAAATGTATTAAAATATAATTAGTGAGAAAAGTACTATTATTTTATAATTTGGAGGTATAGAGAATGAACGAGAGAAAAATTCAATATCCTGATTTTGTTGTTAGAGAAAATATTAAAGTTGAAAACTATGGCTTTGACAATGAGAAATTCAGATTTCTTTTAACAGTACCCTTTAAATCAAACGCAAATAAATTTTTGAGGGTAATAATGAAAAATCCTAGTATTGCAAATGAGCAAAAATGTGATATGACTATGAGGAAAGTCTGTAACGCTACATATAAGGCAGGGTATGATGGTGTAGTGATTATGAATCTATTTCCTTTTCGTACAAAATATGCAAGGGATGTATATGATAGCTTTTATAGTGCTGATAAGGAACTTTATGAAAGAGCGATATTAACTAATAAACAAGTAATAAAAGATACTTGCACTGATAGCTATGTTGTCTTCGCGTGGGGAACGAATACTATTCGTAAAATAAATAGTTTTGATATGGTATATGACAAAATGGCAAATGATGTTATACAGATTATTAGCTGTTGTGCAACAAGTGCATGTTCCCCTTGTCTTGATAAATCTGGTAAGCATCCTATTCACGGTTTGAGGTGGTGGGACGAAATACTTACAGAGGGCGAAAACTTTTTTGAAAATAATACAATCAAGGAAGATGAGAAACATCTGGTTTTACATCGCAATATGTTTGGACCGACGGCGGAAGTTTGCAATACGAATCCCGAAGACTTTAAGATATACTGTTACAGAAAAAATCAAATTTGTGAACCAGAGTGCGATGGTTGCCAATATTTTAGAGGTGATGAAGATGGGTTGGGAAGAGATTGCGAATGGGAAGATTTTGATGGAAATCTTTCCTTCAATGAAAGTGTAATTCAAAATTATGAAAAGATACTTGAGTATGATAGAGTGCAATATGCAAAAAAAGTGTTTTGCAAAAAAGATTTGGATGAATATATGGAGTGGATTAAAAATTACGAAAAATGATTTTTAATCCTGACTTGACAAAATTATATAAAGAATGTCGAATTTTGGCGAAAGGAAGAGAATATAAAATTGAAAAAAACTGTCGAAAAATCATTTGCAATATTTTTAATTATCCTATCTGTTATAGGAACATTTAATGATACAGAACATATTACGGATATAGTATATGGGGTTATTATACCTTCTTTTATTCTATCTTTAATATCTTTTATATCTGAAATATCGGATACTTGTCAAAAAAATGCCGAGAAAACGGCTGATGCTGCAGAGAAATTATCTAAAACAGAAGAAGAATTGGCAAATGAGCATTTGAAATTATATAATCAAGGTTCTTATGAAGAACCTTATGTAGAGGGTGTTATCCCAAAGAAAATATATCAATTATTAACTGATAGTGTAGAACATCGTAATGAAACTATAATCTATAAAGAAGTACAAATATTTTGTCTTAAATTAAGAAAAATATGTCATAAGTTAATTGTGTTTGGGTATGTTTTGCTATTTATAAGTCTTTGTTTTTCCTATTACCTAATGAAGTGGATTTCTAGTGTGAATTTAAACTG
>JAZOOC010000209.1:0-4124 GCA_045654825.1 Clostridia bacterium
GGATATGCTATGATACCACTTATTCAAAGTGAAACATCAGAAAAAAACAACTGGGTAACAAAAAAAGATATTCTTGATATTGTTGCAGTTGCAGAATCAACCCCTGGTCCTATCGCTATCAACTCAGCTACTTTTGTAGGATACCAGACTGCGGGAAACTGGGGAAGCTTTGCTGCAACACTCGGGGTTGTTCTCCCCTCATTTATAATTATATATTTAATTGCTTCGTTTTTAAGAAATTTCTATGAAATAACTGCAGTAAAATATGCTTTTTTCGGAATTCGTGCAGGGGTTTTATGTTTAATGGTTAATTCCGTCATAAAAATGTCTCGCCAGGTACCCAAAAACATTTTTTCATTGATTCTTGCAATTACAGCTTTTATTCTTGTAGCTATTCTTGATATAAGTGTGTTATGGGTTATTATTGCAAGCGGTGTTATCGGTATTATCTATACAATATTAAAAAGAGGTGAAAGAAAATGATATATCTTGAACTATTCTGGAACTTTCTTCAAATCGGTGCTTTCACTTTCGGCGGCGGATATGCCATGATACCAATGATTCAGGAAAAAGCACTTTCATTAAACTGGATTACAAGCGAAGAACTTATTAATTTTATAGCTATAAGCGAAAGCACCCCGGGCCCCTTTGCAGTTAATATGGCAACATATATAGGAACACAGTCAGGCGGAATTTTCGGAGCTATATGTGCAACACTCGGAGTTATTTTACCTTCATTTCTGATTATACTTATTGTTGCAAGATTTTATCTTGCATTTAAAGAAAATAAATATGTTGAGGGATGTATGAGCGGTTTAAGACCTACTGTTGTTGCTCTTATCGCTTCTGCTATTCTGACGATAGGTGCTACTGTCTTTTTTACCGATGGACTTAACTTAAAGGTATTTACAAATATTAAATTCTACATATCTCTTGTTATTTTTGCACTTTCCCTTTTCCTTTATAAAAAGAAAATAAGCCCAATTTTAATAATTGTTATTTCGGCAGTTTGCGGTATTTTAAGCGGTTATATTTTCGGTTTATAAAACAGCACCTGATACAGGCAACACAGACGGCATAGACGGTTGCCATTCCCCCATAAGAGAACCATATGTTATAGCTTTCTGACCGTAGATATTATGAATTATATCTACGGTTTTATCTATCCTTGAAATTTTATCTTCTTTCTTTAAATCCACCGAAAAATCAAGTTGAACATCCGAGATCTCGGTTATAAGCTCTGTTGCTCTTACAGATAATGCTCTTATGGGATTTTCCCATTTGTAATTTGATAAAAACAACGAAAAAACCATTTCTGCAATACGCCGTGAATTTTTAGTTGGATAAAGAAGTTTGCAGCTGAAATTTCTTTTTTTCAGTTCACAATCTTTAACTTCAAGTTCAACACCAAGTGCATAGGTATCTATTTTTCGCAGGCGTTCTCCTACTTGTTGAGATAATTCATATATAACTCTCCATACCTCATCGTTATTTTCGAGATTTTTTCTCACTGTCGTTCCGTGTCCGACGCTTTTAGCCCTCGGCATTTTTCCATATTCACAAACTTTTGAATTTTCATATCCGTTAACATATTTCCATAACATTATTCCTCTTTTCCCCAATATTCTTTCCATAAATTCAGGACTAATCGAAGCCATCTGTCCGATGGTTTTAATTCCATATCTTAAAAGAAGCTTTTCTGTTGAACGCCCCACTCCTATAAGCGAAGCTATAGGAATATTATATGTTATTTTTTTGAAATTTTCTCGCTTTATCTCGAAAAGTCCGTCCGGCTTTTTCAAATCCGAACCCAGCTTTGAAAATACCTTATTAAACGACACGCCTACCGAAATAGTTAACCCAAGTTCTTTTTTGATTTCTTTCTTTATTTTTTTTGCAATAGTAATACCATCACCTAAAAGACGAATGCTCCCCGTAACATCCAGCCAGCATTCATCCATACCGAAAGGCTCTATAAGGTCTGTATATTTAAAGTATATTTCTGCCGCTTTCAAAGAATATTCATAATATTTATCAAAATGTGGCGGAACTAAAACAAGCCCCGGACATTTCAACATAGCATCTATTATTGTTTCCCCTGTTTTAACTCCCATTTTTTTCGCTTTTTCGTTCTTTGCAAGAATTATTCCTTTTCTCTCGTCAGGGTTTCCGCATACAGCTACAAATTTATCTTTTAACTGCGGATTCAGCATACATTCAACAGATGCAAAAAAATTATTGAAATCACAATGAAGAATTGTTCTGTTCATATTATCCCCCTTGACCAAATTAATTTTATATGATAAAATATACGAAACTATTTTCATATTTAATAATACACGAAATATTTTTCGTTGTCAATGAAAACACGAAATTTATTTCGTGTGGAGGTATTTATGACTTTTGGAGAAAAACTTAAAAAATTAAGAGAAGAAAAAAAACTGTCGCAAACCGCCCTTGCTGATATGCTTGGTATAACTATGCGAACAATCCAGAATTACGAATCCGGTAAAGGACTCCCTCGTAAAACCAGTACCGTATCTCAAATTTGCAATATTTTTAATATCCCCTCTGACTATCTTATAAACGAAAAGGAATCTTTTATATTACAAGCAGATGAAAAATATCCTAAAGACGGAAAAAAAGAAGCTGAAATATTAATTTCACAGCTTGGCGGTCTGTTCGCCGGCGGTGAATTAAAAGAAGAAGACAAAGATAAAGTATTCAAAGCAATAACAGATTTGTATTTCGACGCAAAAGAAAAAAACAAAAAATACAAAGGAAAAAAATAGTATGGAATACATAAAATCTCTTGTAAATAATCTGATACATAAATATAAAACGAGAGACCCTTTTTATATTTGCGAAGCAACAGGATTAAATGTTTTATATAAGGATTTAGGTTCGCTTAAAGGTATGTATACCGTTATAAAACGAAACCGATATGCAATTTTAAACAGTAATCTATCACCTGTAGAACGAAAAACAGTATGCGCGCATGAGCTTGGTCACGATATTCTTCACCGAGGCTTCGCAAAAGATACTTTTCTGCAGGAATATATGCTCTATGATATGAAATGCAGACCTGAAAGAGAAGCGGATATATTTACGGCTGAATTATTGATTGATGACAAAGAGCTTAAAGAGCTTATTTCTTTAAATATGAGTGTTTCGGATATTGCAAATTCCCTGGATATTACACCTCAATTATTAGAGTTCAAAGTAACTAATTTGTAACTTTACATTTTAAAAAATCACTGGTATAATTTAGTAAACAAAGGAGGTAATCAAATGTATAATTTTCCAATAGGTGTTATACTTGAGTCATTTAAAACAGACTATAAAACAGCTATAATAAAAGCTTCTCAGTTAGGTGCACAGGGACTTCAGATTTATGCAACAAACGGAGAATTTAATCCTGATACAATAACAAAAACCAAAATCAAAGAAACTCTTGATATAATTTCCTCAAACGGACTTATTATATCAGCATTATGCGGTGATCTTGGTATGGGATTTGGAAACAAAGAGAAAAATCCCGAACTTATTGAAAAATCAAAAAGAATTATTAATCTTGCAAAAGAAATGAATACAAATATTGTTACTACTCATATTGGAGTAGTTCCGAATGATAAAAATCATGAAAGATACAAAATTATGCAGGAAGCTTGTAATGAGCTTGCAGCTTATGCAAACAGCATTGATGCATATTTCGCTATAGAAACCGGTCCTGAACCATCAGAAACATTAAAAGTATTTCTTGATTCTTTAGATTCCAAAGGTGTTGCAGTTAATTTAGACCCTGCAAATCTCGTTATGGTTTCAGATGAAAATCCTGTAGAGGCTGTATATAATTTAAAAGACTACATAGTTCATACACATGCAAAAGACGGAATTAGAAATTTTTACAGAAATCCCGAAGAAATTTACGGTGTTGTTGAAAGCGAAATGCTCAAAGACCCCTCTTTTACGGAGTTACCTTTAGGCGAAGGAAAAGTTCCTTTCAAAGAATATCTTTCAGCACTCGAAGATATCGGCTACAAAGGATTTTTAACAATTGAGAGAGAAGTTGGCGATAATCCGGAAAAGGATATTTATACAGCCAAAGCATATCTTGATGCAAT
>JAZOOC010000210.1:0-5155 GCA_045654825.1 Clostridia bacterium
CATCAGATGGAACTAATACATCAGATGGAAGCGGAGAGGACACCGAAGAAACTACAAGTATAAAAATCAGCGTTGCAAAGGCACTTCCTGGATATCCTGTCACAGTAAAGAATGAAGGCGCATCAATCACAACAGAAACCGTAACCTGGTATGTGTGTGACACAGAAAATGGCACATATACTCAGGTATCAGGTGCTTCGGGCGATAACTGGCAGATAACCAAGGCTTGTGCAAATAAATATATTAAAGCTGATGTAAATGGCTCAAAATCAAATCCGCTTTTAATCGGTGCAAGTGTAAGTCTTAACACAGCATGGCAGCCACTTAAAAAGCCTCAGTCAACAAAACCATCACAATACAGCATAAAGATTGAAAATGCATCCAATTCCGGAACATATTATCAGCTTCTTGAATCAGAAAATGTTGATGGCTCCTATGAATACTTCCTCGTTCAGCAGGGTTCGGTTGTTGTTAATGGCAAGGTCAGCAACAATTCATCAAATACCAAATGGGATCCAACCATAAATCCCGCCTCTGAAATGCATATGGCATACTGGCTTGAAAACTATTTCTATGCTCAGGTTTCCAGTCCTTCAAGCTGGACTCAGTCAAATGGCGGTCCTATCAACAATAATTCAGGGGCAAACCAGATTGAGTCAAAAATTAAACCATATGTAATAACAGACCATTTGTGGCTCACAGAAAGAAACAATACAATTGTCAGTGATGATTACACATTTAAAGCAGGTGTATCGATTCTCTCAAGAGCAGAATTTGATAAGTATGCAGATAAACTCCATGCATCAAACACATCAAACCTGAGATTTGTTCTTCGTTCAGGTCAACCCACATCCGACAGAGCTTATACATACTATGGTGCCACAAACTATGCAGCAATCTTGCCTACTTCAACATATTATAATTTCTGGCCGGCATTTTACATTAATGAAGATTTCTTCAAAAATGTAAGACTCAATCTTGAAGAAACCGGCAGTGAAGTTAAAAATATGATTGTTTCAACAATTCCAAAATCAGAAATGCTCTCCGGTGCTGCTAACTATACCGAAGAAGAACTCATATCAATGGGTTATCCTGCAAGTGTAGCTTATCTTGAAAATGCAGTTATCAATGGTAACCTTGCAGTAGGACAGAGGGTTGCAGCCAGATACACATTCAATGATAATGGTCTTGGAAGAGACGATGGCAATTCCACTCGTTATCAGTGGTATATAAGCGATGAAACAGGCAATACTTTTACCGCAATAAGCGGAGCCGATAGTTTTGATTATACAATCAGTGAAGAAGACTATGGCAAATATCTCCGTGTTGAAATAATTGCATATGATGAAGGTGGCAATATTCTCAATCCGGCAGTTGTTACATCAAACATTCCCATAAAAGAAGAAATGACAATTACAGCGGTATTTAAAACCTTAAAAGAAGGTAATACCGAAATAGATAGAGTTTCAAATGCTTCTTCTGCAACCGCTGTTTATACAATAACTAATACCGGAGCGTCAGATACCGTAGCTCTTATTATAGCTCTTTATGATGACAAGAATACAATGCTTAAAGTCAAAGTTCTTGATGATGTTACCATTGCAAGCGGAAGTGATGATTATTCTGTTACCGTAACAGGACTTGACAATACAAAATCCTACATCTGCAAAGCGATGGTTGTGGATGATATCGAAAGTATGCGTCCTCTTTCTATTGACGAAAGAAAGTGATAACTGCAGAACAATATTACATGTGAATGGAGAAATTCTATGAAAAAATTAATACTTTCCCTGATCGCAGTATGCCTTTTCTGCAGCATCACATGCTATGCTCAGATTGAGCTTCAAAGCGATCTGGACAATCATATATACACGCTTTCCGGAACAGTTGACGAGGCGGGATTTAACCAGAAAATCACAGTTGTTGTAAAAGACAGCTTAAATAACGATGTTTTTTACGGTGCAGATGACACAGATAATAACGGTAATTTTTCTTATTCTTTCAGACTTTCTGATTTAGCCACAGGATATTATACCGCCTATATCGGTGCATATGATCTTGCCTCTCCGCAGAAGGTGCCACAGGATATTTTCTTTGTAAATGATACAGAAAAAACCACTCTTTTAGGTTCAATCAACGATACCAAAACATCATATTCATCAGGTACTCTTACACAAAAAGAGGCGTTTGATACCATAAAGGGAATCATTAGTGTAAAGGCAAATCTGGCAGCTCTTGCAATTGATGAAAAAATATATAACTACACCGACACAAAGGGCAAAGAAAATATTTCTGCCGAAATTCTTGCTAATGCACCTTATACAAGCCTTACTGTGTTAACGAGAATTGCCAAAGAAAAACTTGCTGTCGAATTAATACGCTGTGCCGGTAGTAGCAACATTGAAACGATAGCAGAATCTATGGCAGATATTTACAAATTTGATTCTTTAGGGACTTATCCCGAATATGAGTCGCTTACCACAAAGAAAGAAGTTTTAATGCGCCTTGCAGGAACAAGTTATTCAGGCTTGACTGCTATAAGAAAAGCATTTGAGAAAGCAGTTCTTTTAGAATGCTTAAAGGTTTCCCAAAATGTTGCCGATGCAACATCTGTATATGACAAATACGGCAGCATTTTTGAAATAGACTACACAGTCTATCGGGCTTGGACAAACAGAGACTTGGCAGTAGCAAGTTATAAGCTATATTTTAAAGATGCTGCTTCTCTAAAGAATACTCTTGATACTGCATATGCATCAAGAGTAAATGCCGGCAATACGCCGGGCACAGCTGGAAATAGCGGTGGAAGCAGCTTTGGCGGCGGAAGTGTAAATGTTGTAACTCCGCCTGTAACTGCAGTCACTTTATTTGCAGACCTTCCCTCAACACATTGGGCAAGCGAAGCAATAAAAGAGCTTTGTAAGCTTGGGGTTATTGCCGGCGTGGGAGATAACAAGGTTGAACCTGACCGTGGTGTAACCCGTGAAGAATTTGCAAAGATTGCAGCTGTTGCCTTTGGGCTTGAAGGTTATAGTGCTGATTGTAATTTTGCAGATGTTAATAAAGAGCATTGGTCCTATACTTACATTGCTTCCTTGGCAGAAAAGAATATAGTAAATGGTATCGGTAATGATATGTTTAATAAATCAGGTGCCATAACACGCCAGGATATGGCTGTTATTATAAAACGCCTTGCTGATTATAAACAGTTAAAGCTTCCGAAAGTCCGTGAATATACTTCATTTAATGATGACGCAAATATTGCCGGATATGCTGAAGATGCTGTTGTATATCTATATGAAGCCGGAATCATAAATGGATTTGAGGATGGTAGCTTTGGACCTGAAGTAACCACTACACGAGCACAAGCTGCCAAGATTATCTGGGGTATGCTTGATGCAAGAAAGGAGTAGCCGAATGAACAGATTTGTTAAAAGCATATTGTCTGTAAGCATAACTTTAACTCTTGTTCTTTCTCTTTGCGTGCCTGCCTTTGCTATGGATACATCACGCATTCAGATGCTTGAGAATATGGGTGTTCTGTCTTCAGACACACTCTCCGATAACGCTGTTGTAAGCCGGGGAGAATTTCTTAAAATGGTTACAACCCTTTTGTTTGAAAATGTAGAGGATTTATCATTTGGCAATGTTCCGTTTATAGATGTTTCAGAAGATGATGAATATTATCAGTACATAAGTGTTGCATATGGATATGGTCTTATATCAGGTAGTGGCAATGGATACTTTTATCCCGCTGAGCCTATGAAATACATTGATGCTGTTAAAATCATGACCAATGCCTTAGGCTATGGAACTGCAGTTAATCTTGATAATGGCTATGTCAAGGGATATGCAGATATGGCAACAAGAATAAAGCTTACAAATAAAGCTTATGCTATTGCTCAGAGCGAATTAACAAGGGACCTTGCAAAAGAACTTTTGCATGATTCGCTGGAGGTATATATGGCAAATGCGTCAAGCTTTGACGAAGATGAGATTACGCTGGAAAAATCCAATGTTACTCTGATGGATTCACTTGGTATCCGCTATGTAACAGGCGTTCTTTCTGCCAATGAATATACAGGCTTTTATAATCTTAATGGAACAGAACAAAATGCAATTACTGTTGGAAATGTGACCGCATATATTTATAACAGCATGGATGACGAAAAATATATTGGATATGAGGTTATATGCTATTATAGAGAATTGGACAATAAAAACATTGTCCTTTCTCTGGAACCGACATCATCCAACGAAGCAGTAGTGATTGCAAGTGATGATTATATTGATTATAATTCCGGTGTTATAAGATACCATAAGAATGAAAAAAGAGATGACGAAGTTCGCCTTGCCGACAGATTGTTTGTTATATACAACGGTAGAGTTAAAGATGACTATACAAAAGAAACCTTTGCCTTATCAGATGGAACTATAACAGCAATTGACAATTCCGGAGATGGAAGGGCAGATGTAGTTAATATAAGAAACTTTCATAACTATGTTGTAAGCGGAATAGATACCGTAGATAAGATAATATATGACCGCTATGGACGAACTTTGGATTTGCAGGAGGATACCGGCAAAAGCATTATCATATCAGATATAAACGGTCAGGAAATTTTCTTTGATAAACTTGCAAAAAATCAGATTCTGAGTGTTATGGCTGATGAAAATCAAAAATACATAAGAATTATTGCAAGCTCGGAAACTGTCAAAGGCTCAGTATCAGGTGTCACAGATGATGGTAAAATTGTAATTGGCAACAGTAAAGAATATGCTTTGTCATCAAATATACCGGAGAGAGAATTACCCGAATATAAAAAACTGTCTCAAAAAGGTACATTCTATATTGATGCTTTCGGTAAAATAGCATATTTCAAAAAGGATGTCAGCGGACCTTTGTATTCTATGATAATTGCAAAGGATCCCGGTGCATGGAATAGAGATGCAGCTCTCAAGTTTATTGATGTAAACAGTGCAATTCGTGTAGGTAATATCTCAAAAAACTGTAAGCTAAATGGTGTGAAGGTGAGTTCGCCTGTCGATATTTGTAATGCAGTTTCCGTAAATGAGCTTGTAATTATTGCAATGAATTCCAATGGGGAAATATCCTCTGTTGAAACCTCCGAAGGTGATTTGCTTCATGCTATAA
>JAZOOC010000211.1:0-11443 GCA_045654825.1 Clostridia bacterium
CTTAAAAGGGTGGTTTTTCCGCTTCCGGATGAACCGATAACCGAAACAACCTCGCCCTCCTCCATAGAGAAGTTAACTCCTTTTAAAACATCTGTTTTTCCGAAACTTTTATAAAGGTCTTTAATTTCTAATATCTTCACATTACACCTCGGCTTATTCAAAATAATCGAGCTTTTTCTCAATATGGCTGAACAAAACAGTAAGAATACCGTTGAAAATCAGAAAATAAATTCCGGTTGAGAAAAGCGGCCATATAAGTCCCTGCTTGGTAAATCTCTCAGCACACATTATAATTTCAGCAACACTTATTACACGAGCAAGAGAAGTATCTTTTACAAGGGTTATAACCTCGTTGCTTATTGGAGCAACAATCCGTTTCACAACCTGAAATAAAACCACCTTGAAAAACGCCTGTGTTTTAGTCATTCCAAGCACCTGACACGCCTCGTACTGACCTTTTGATATAGAGTCAATTCCGCCTCTGAATATTTCAGAAAAATATGCTGCATAGTTTACTACAAATGCTATAAGTGCAGCAGTCATACGAGAGCGGATCGGAATATCGAAAAGAATTCCCGGTGCATACATAACAACGAAAAGCTGGAGCATCAGAGGAGTTCCTCTGATGATCCAGACAAATGTTCTTGTAAGCCATCTTATCGGCTTGAATTTCATTCTCGAGCCGAATGAAATTATAAGACCGAGGGGCAATGACATAAGAAGTGTAAGCACAAATATTATTAAATTTGTATAAAACCCGTCAAAAAGGGATGATATTATTGCCTGTACACTATTCATGCTTTAAACCAAACTTTCAGATTAATTATTTAGAAACCATTACCTGTTTATTCTGCATATAGGGAACAGAAATGCTCATATTAGCTTTTCTTTCTTCGGTAATTGTCATACCGTTCCAGATGCAGTCGATATTTTTGGATTCGAGTTCAACTTCTTTTGCATCCCAGTTGATTTCAACAAATTTAGCTTTAACGCCAAGTTTTTCACAAACTGCTTTTGCAAATTCTGTTTCAAAACCGATAAGTTCTTTATTATCGTTATAATAGTTCATAGGAGCGAAAAGTGTTATACCGATAATCATTTCGCCTTTTCCTTTTATGTATGCAAGGTCGCCTTCGGTAACTTCGCCTTCGTTTGCTTTACCGTCTTTTATAAGAAGCTTGTCGAGTTTATAGTCTGCGCCGATTTTATCCATTGTTCCATCTGCCATAAGAGCAGCGATTGCTTCATTTACTGCTGCAGTTGCATCGCTTCCTTTTCTGAATGCGATACCATATTCTTCGGGGCTGAAATCTTTGCCTTCAACTACTTTCAAATCAGCATAGTCTGTGCCTTCGCCGATTGAACCGATAGATGTTACATAGTCAACGATTGCTATATCTGCTGTGCCTGCAGAAACTTCCATAAGTGCTTTAGCCATAGAGTCAACAGGTGTGAAGCTTGCTTCTTTGAAGAATTCATCGCCTGTTGCTAATTCTTCACCTGCAGAACCTGCTTCTGCAACGATGTTTGCGCCTTTTACAGATACTGAATAATCTGCATTTTCATCTACTGCGTTTCCGCAACCTGCAAATATTCCTGCTACCATTAAAATTGCCATTGTTAATGCTAATAATTTTTTCATTTTTAATTCCTCCAGAATTTATTATATTAATATATTAGCACTTTAGCGCACTAAAGTCAATAGTTTTTTTAAAAAAAGAATGGATGCTTGAATTTCAAGCATCCATCAGCGTGTCGATAAACCTATCGGCACGCTGGCAGACTGCGTAAAAGGAAGTTATATTTCGCGAAAATGACTGCAGACAGTACGATGGTACGGCAAGGCTCATTTTCGCGGAAAGTAAGAAAAGGTCAGGAAAACTCGATGTTTCCTGACCTTTAAAAATGTTATGTATGCAACCAAGCTAAACCTCACCACCGCTTTCAGCGAAGCCTCTCCTTAAGGAGAAGCCATTGTTTCTTGCGGTAGAACGACTTTTGGACAGTCTGATGGATGCTTGAATTTCAAACACCCATAATTCTTTATTTATATTATATTCAACATCCACATAAGAATTACCAATGCGCCAAGCACTATACGATAGTAGCCGAAAAATTTAAAGTCATGGCGTCTTACATAGTTCATAAGAAATTTAACCGAAACAAGCGAAACGACATATGCGGTAATCATTCCTGCAACCAAAAGGAGCCATTCGGTTGATGTCATTAAATATGTATTGGTTACTATTTTAAGAAAGCTTACACCGAACATAACAGGAATTGCAAGGAAAAACGAAAACTCTGCCGCAACCTGTCTTGAAGTCCCTAATAGTATACCGCCTAAAATTGTAGCACCCGAACGGGAGGTTCCGGGGATAATTGAAAGCACCTGAAACGCACCGATTAAGAGAGCCGTTTTATAGCTCATATCATCCATTGAGTTAATTTTTGCTCCTCTTTTTCTGTTTTCGGCAAGAATAAAGCCTATGCCGTAGATTACAAGCATAGCACTCACCATTAATGGAGTGGAGATGCTATCCATAAAGTCATTAAGAATTAATCCGATAACTGCTGCGGGAAGGCAGGCAATAATTACTTTAAACCACATATTCCAGGTGGATTTTCTCTGCTCTGCAGATTTTTTCAAAGAAAAAGGATTTAATTTATTAAAATACAATGTAGCAATCGCAAGAATTGCACCAAGCTGCATAACATAAAGATAAATCTGAGAACCGAAAAATCCGCTTTCGGTATTCATAAATTCATTTACAAGAATCATGTGTCCCGTACTAGAAATGGGAAGCCATTCGGTTATTCCCTCAACTATGCCGAGAATGATAGATTTTAATAACATAATATTACCTCTTTATTTAAATGAATTGCCCTGCCGTATGGCACAGGGCAATCCTTCATTCCTAATTCCTAATTTCTAATTCCTGATTACTTAAAAAGCTTTTTTGCAAATTCAAGCTGACTATCCTGCTCAAATTTTGTTTCTAAAATTACATCTCTTATCTTTGCCTGTGTTGTTATATCACACACGCCGTATACATAAAGACCTGTTCTTGACTGGAACATTCTTACTGCTCTTTCTGTATCTTCTCCGAAATATTCGTCGGGTGTTCCCACACTATAGCCTAAAAGGTCTAAAAGAACTTCGATTTTTTTAACATCTTCGGAAGTTGTATAAAGTGCAGGCTTGGTTGAATAAGACGGCTGATCAAGTTCATCCAAAGTATAGGTCTTTATTTCATTCGTAACTTCATTATGGGGAACTATTCCCTTTTTATGAATGAAGTTTCCAAGAGGACTTAAATACTGCTGAACAGTTATTCTTAAAACGCCGCCGTGCTGTATGGGAAAAAGCTGCTGAACGGTTGCTTTTCCATAAGTTTTTTCGCCCACTGTAACAGCTTTATTATTCTCTGCGAGTGCAACAGTTAAGATTTCAGCCGCAGATGCGGTATACTGATTAACAAGAATAACAAAATTGAAATCATACTCGCCGCCTTTGGCGCGATATGTTGTTGACGCCTCATGTTTATCTACAACAGATATTATAGTTTCTCCTTCATCAAGAAGAACAGATGCGATATTAAGCGCACCATTCATATATCCGCCGGTGTTGTATCTTAAATCCAGAATAACATTTTTTATTCCCTTCGATTTGAAATCGCTGAGAACTGACAAACACTCTTCGGTAATTGTATCCGAAAATCCGGTAAGCTGAAGATAGCCTATGTTGTTTTCAAGAACTTCCGAGTAGTGATAGCTGATTGTTATTTCAGCTCTTACTATATCTTTTTCAATAACAACCCCGTTCTTCTTGAGTATTTTTAAATGAGCAGTTGTGCCCACTTCTCCCCTTACATAATTAGTTGCGATTTCCGCGTTTTTACCCGTCAGGTCGTGACCGTCACATTCAATTATACGATCGCCTACTTCGATACCTGCCGCAAATCCGCTTCCGTTTTCAAATACACTTGCTATTTCAAAATAGCCGTCTATTATCATACCTGTTACACCGAGTCCGCCTGTTGCGCCTACAAGGTCATTATACAAGGTGCTGTATTCCTCTTCGGTATAAAAAGCACAGTTTTCGTCTATTTTTTTAGCAACCGCATCCATTATCTGATAATAAAGATTTTTATCTTTATTTGCTATCTCCAAGATAGCTGCTTTAAGAAGCTGACCTTCTGTTTTATCGGTTATTGCCATATTGTTTATAAGTCCCATTGCTGTTTCATAATTTATACGGTTATTCATCTCTTCAATAGCCGCATCTTCCTGATTTGCAAAAGCACTTACTGACATTATCATTGTCAGTGACAGAATTATTGCAATTAATCTTTTCATTGGTTTATCCCCCTAATTACATTTTTTCAGGTGCAAAAACTCCTAATATTTTAAGTGAATTTCTGATAGTTGTTTTTACTGCACGGATAAGCATTATTCTTGCCTGCATAAGCTCTTCATCATCCGATTTTACTCTGTTTGAATTATAGAAGCTGTGCAAATCTGCCGCAAGAGAAATAGCATATTTGGTTATTTTTGAAGGGTCAAGGGATAATGCCGCTTCAGAAACCTCGGAGGGAAGCTGTGCGATTTTTTCCATAAGCTGAATTTCGGCTTTGTCTTTCAATTTGGAAAGCTTTGAAAAATCATTTTCTTCAATATTTATTCCCTCTTCTTCAAGAAGTCTTAATATGCTGGAAATTCTCGCGTGTGCATACTGAACATAGAAAACAGGATTATCGTTTGAATTTGATATTGCAAGGTCAAGATCGAAATCAAAATGGGTATTCGCCTGTCTTATATTAAAGAAAAATCTTGCCGCATCGCATCCTATATCTTCAAGAAGGTCGGTTAATGTTACCGCTTTTCCCGAACGCTTTGATACTTTATAAGGCTCACCGTCTTTTATAAGTCTTACAAGCTGCATAAGAATAACAGTAAGCTTATCGCCGTCTTCTCCGATTGCGGATAATGCTCCTTTCATTCTTGCAACATGACCGTGATGGTCGGCGCCCCATATATTAATAAGCATATCATAGCCTCTGTCTATCTTATCTTTATGATAAGCAATATCAGATGCAAAATATGTGGGATAGCTGTTTGAACGGATTAACACTACATCCTTTTCTGCACCAAATTCGGTAGCTTTGAACCAGAGTGCATCTTCTTTCTCATAAGTGTAGCCGTTTTTCTTTAAAATTTCTATAACTTCGTTAACCTTACCGCTTTTGTGAAGCTCGCTTTCAAAGAACCATTTATCATAGGTTATTCCATATTTGCCGGTATCTCTTTTCAAGGCTTCTATATTCTTTAAAAGTGCATAGTCGGTAAGTTTTTTCTTTCTTTCGGATTCATCAATATCCTTATCCGCAGTGCCGTATTCGTTTATATATTCTTTAACATGGTCTGTAATATCCTGACCGTGATATGCGTCTTCGGGCATTTTTATATAGTCTTCTCCGTAGACCTGCTGAAGATATCTTGTATTTAAAGAAACTGCAAATTTTTCAATCTGATTGCCGTAATCGTTAACATAAAATTCACGGCCTACTTCATAGCCTGCCCATGATAAAACCTCTGCAAGAGAGTCGCCAAGCGCACCGCCTCTTGCGTTTCCTATATGCATAGGTCCTGTGGGATTGGCAGAAATATATTCAACCATTACCTTTTTGCCGTTTCCGTCTTTTACCTTTCCGTAAACATCGGGATTTTCGATTATATACTGAACATTATCATAAAGCCAGTCGGAAGTAAGATAAAAATTGATAAAACCGGGTCCTGCAGTTTCGGTTTTTGCAATATATCTGTTTTCGGGCATATTTGCAATTAAAATCCCCGCAATTTCTCTTGGATTTTTCTTTAAGCTTTTAGACATTTTCATAGCGAAATTCACGCTGAAATCCCCAAAGCTTTTATCTTTTGTAGGCTCTGCCTCTATATCCCCGTATTCAGCATTTTCTAGTTCGCCTTTTTCTACTGCGGATTTATATGCCTCTTTGGTTAAATCCGCTATCATTTTTTTAACTTCAAGCTGTTTATTCATTTGAATTTCCTCCGATTTCTTTATAGCTCATAACAATACTGTTTTTAGAAGAAGGAGCATTGTTAATTTCAACATTGTAAAATAGCTTTATATTTCCTTCGCTTCCGCCAACATCAATAAATACACTTTCCGCAATAACTCCTACAATGAGCGAGCCGTGAGGGGTTTCGTAATAATTGACATGTTTTTTTCCAATCTCCAAAGTGAGCTGGGTGCTGAACTCGCCGAACCGCATAATGGTTGCCCTGCTGTTTTCAAACTTCATTGTTATATCATAGGCATCGTTGCAGTCTCCGAGAACTTCGGTATATTTAATATAATATTTATCGTTCTTCTTATACAAAGTTCCTCTTGTCATAAATTCAGCCGAATCGGATTCACCGTCTATATAACGGTTAAGACCTTTAAATGTTATAAGAATATCTTTCTCCATATGAATACCCCTTCTATAATATATCAAAAAGCATAATTAATCAATGGCAGTATTATCCGAAAAGGCAGTTTCGATAAGAAGGTCTACAAGCTTTCCATATTCTATACCTGCACTTATAAAGAGTTTAGGATACATACTTATATTGGTAAAACCGGGAAGAGTATTTATCTCGTTTAAGTAAATTTCTCCTGTATCTTTATCAATAAAAAAGTCTACTCTTGAAAGAGAACGACATTCAAGAGCCTTATACGCTTTCTTTGCATAATCAATTATAAGCTTTGTCTGTTCTTCTGTTATATCCGCCGGTATCTGATAACCGACATTATCGTTTGATATGTATTTTGTATTGTAATCGTAAAACTGAGAATCCGAAATAATTTCGCCCGGTCCTGCAACCGAAAGTATATCATTTCCGAATACCGCAGTTTCGATTTCTCTGCAGTTTATATTCTTTTCAACAAGCACTTTATCATCATATAAAAAGGCTTCTTTTACTGCTTTTTCAAGCTCGGATTCATCACTTGCTTTCGAAGCGCCGATGCTTGAGCCTGCATTAACAGGTTTTACAAACAAAGGAAACTTTATTTTGCTTTCCTTTAATTTTAAGAACAAATCGTCATTTTTCTTAAGGAAGAAATAAGGTGTCTGCGGAATATTATTCTTTTCAAGGATAATTTTTGTGATAACCTTATCCATGCACATTGCCATTGAAAGAGTTTTTCCGCCAACGAAATTTATTCCCGAAAGCTCAAGCAGACCCTGAACTGTTCCGTCTTCTCCGTTTTTTCCGTGAAGAACAGGAAAGCAGACATCTGTTTTTATATTTTCGAAGCTTCCGTCTTTGTTAAATACGGTTATACCCTTTACTGATTTCGACGGAGATATAACAGCTTCGCGGTTATCTTTTAACTGCCAGCTTCCGTCTTTTATATTTTCTATATCTCCCTCGTATAAATACCATTTTCCGTCTTTTGTTATTCCTATAAGGATAATATCATACTTATCTCTGTTCATCGCGTTTACAACATTATAAGCCGACTTATTTGAAACTTCATGCTCGGTTGACTCTCCGCCGAACAGCACAAGAACTGTTTTTTTCATAATATTACTCCTTTATTGATTCTTGATTTTCCATTCTTCAATTTTATTAAAAACGCAAAATGCAGTGGGACTTAAATTTCCCGATATTCTTTTTGAATACATAAGACTCATTTTTTCAAAATACAAACTTATCAAGGGTTGCTTTTCACTGAAATAGTCATAAAGACCGTGATAGTATTCTCTTTTTTTATCCTCCTCCGGAGACGAGGCAATATCATTTATTATTTTTAGTCCCTCTCCTCCGGGAAAACGGGTAAAACCGTTTTCGGATACAAATTGGGTTAAGTCGTTATCTTCGGGTATGATTACCGATGCAAGAAGCGCATCATAATTACCCTCAGCATATGCAGTCTGATATTCTTCAAAGGAAACTGCCTTTACTTTAGCCTCAATTCCCGCATATTTTAAACTTCCCGCAATTGCATTTGCAATCTGCAGACGAAATGTATTTTCACTGTTAACAAGAATTTCAAAGCTTACTTTAACCTTACTCGTTACTGTAGGAACGGTATCTTCAGGATTAATTTCTTCATCCTCGGGCAAAATCTCATAGGTAACATCTTTTTCAAAAACTCCTGTTGAAATATCCCCTACATAACCGTTTTCCGAAAGAAGCTCTTTCGCCTTATCGGTGCTGTATTCTATCTCCTTATCGGGAACCGAAAGATAATAGTCCGGTCTTATGGGTGTTGAAGTTGCAACCGCTTTTGAAAAAAGTAAATTCTCAACAATTTCATTTCTGTTAACCGAAAGACTTATCGCTTTTCTGACATTAACATCTTTAAACATCAGACGGTCATTGTTAAGAAGAAGAAACCCGAAAGTATTACTGATATAATCTTTAGCTTTTATTCCGTTTTTACTTAAATCGGAGGATTCAGAATGAAGTGTTTCAAAAACATATACATCGCTCAATCCGCTCTGATTTGCGAACTCTGCCGTATCCTTATCCGACACAAGAGATACCTCAACCGAAGATATTGAGTATTTGTCTTTAATATAAGCTTCTTTTGCTTCAAGCACCAGCTTTTTCATTTTTACATATTCTTTTACCTTAAAATTTCCGGTGCCGTTGAAACCGTCGGGTCCAAAGCCACTTTCGGATATAACCGGAAATGTAAGCTGTGCGGGGAAATTTACCGCAGGATAATTAAGGCTTATTATAACCGAATATGCCGAAGCTGCTCTTACCGAGCTTATATTTTTTATATTGTTTTTATATATAGTTTCGTTAGTTAAAAGATAATTTATTGTTGCTACAACATCCTTTGAAGAAAACGGTTCTCCGTTATGAAAGGATATATTGTTTTTAAGAGTTATTTCCCAGCTTAAATTATCCGCAGAGCAAACCGCTCTTTCGGCTAAAACCGGATATGGACTTCCGTTGTCTGAAGTTTTATAAAGGCTGTCGTAAACAAGAGAAAAAACATCTCTGTTCACTGTATTTTTAGTGTCAAGCGGATTTGATGAGTCAAAATTATATCCTGTAAGATAAAGTGTTTTCCCTTCTCTTATGCTGACCTTTTTTTCTCCCTCAGCACCATTATCCGCACAACCGCACAAAAGCACAAGTATTAACAATACTGAAATCAGCTTTTTCATTTATTTATCAGCATCCTAACATTTTCGGTTATGGCTTTTTTTAATTCTTCTTCATTTTTAAACTTTTTTTCTTCTCTTAAAAATCCTGTTAAGTTTACAGTTATGTATCTGTTATATAAATCTCCGCTGTAATCTATTATATAGGTTTCGCTGTTGAGTCGTTTTTCTCTTTCCATAGTAGGTGCAACACCTATATTGGTTATGCTTTTATACTTTTTCCCGTCAATAATAACAAACGAGCTGTATACACCTTTTTTCAAAGGGGTTATTTCATCACAAATCTCAATGTTTGCGGTCGGAAATCCGATAGTTCTTCCAAGCATAAACCCTTTTTTGACACAGCCGTTTATATGATAATATTCTCCCAGCATAAGGTTTGCTTTTTCTATATTGCCTGCCAAAAGATATTTTCTTATGGCGGTACTCGATATTTTTTCATTATCAAGGCAGACCGCATCTATAATATCATAGCTGTAGCCGTAATTTTTTGAAAATTCTTTTATTGTATCTGCATTTCCGCTTTTATTAGCTCCGAAAGTATAGTCATAGCCGCAGACAATATGCCTTGCGTGAATATATGAAATAAGCCATTTTTCCATAAATTCGATGCAGGAAAGATTTCTTATCTCTTCGTTTAACGGAATTACAAACAATGTATCTATTCCAAGCTTTTCAAATATTTCTGCCTGCTGTTCTAAAAGATAAATGCGTTCTTTTCTTGTTTCGGGTAAAAAAGCAACCGCCGCAGAATGTATCGAAAGCTCTTTTGCTCTTTTGATGCACTTTAAAATAAGCTCTCTGTGTCCTTTATGAACACCATCGAAAACACCGAGGCATACTGAATATTCATTTGTATTTAATGGAAGTGTTTCACACCCCGGATATATTATATTCATCTAATCTTCCTATCAGTAAAAGCTTTTGTAAACACCGAGCCTTAAGCTTAAATCAGCTTCTTCAAAAAATTTTCCCAAAGCTATAAGCTCCCCTTTTTTGTTTAACACCCGGTATATTTCATTTTCATTCCTATTAATTCTGATGCGTATTCCGTTTGTAAAACGGCTTTCCTGTTCCTCATCTAATTCTATTAATGGATAGTCTTTAAACATCTCAAAAAGAGGAACAAGTTTGTTTTCGTTTGACTTTTCCTGTGCTTTCAGTTCCGCCACAGTTACAACACGCTGATCTTCAACAGTAAATCCCGCACAGCCTGTTCTTTCAAGCTTGGTCATACAGGCACCGCAGGAAAGTTTTTCGCCTATATCGTCTATAAGCGAGCGTATGTATGTGCCTTTTGAGCACAAAACCCGTATAGTATATAAGTTTTCTTCTGTATTTTCTGAAATTATTTCAATTTCCTTTATATTGACTAACGAAGGCTTTCTTTCGATTGTTTTGCCCTCTCTTGCAAGTTCATACAGCTTTTTTCCGTTTATTTTCTTTGCAGAATACATGGGGGGAAGCTGCATATATTCCCCTTTAAAAGAATAAATAGCTTCTCTTATTTTTGAAACATCTTTTTCGGGAGTTTTCTTTTCTTGGATTTCTCCTGTTATATCAAGAGTATCTGTTGTTACTCCCAATAAAAATTCCGCCTTATATTCCTTATCTCCAAGGCTCACTATTTCAGCAGTTTTTGTAGCTTTCCCTATGCAAATGGGAAGAAGTCCTCTTGCCATGGGATCAAGAGTTCCTGTGTGTCCGACTTTCTTTGTATTAAAAGCACGCCTGACGATATTAACGCAGTCGTGGGAAGTCATATTTTCTTCTTTATATACCAAAAGCAAACCGCTTTTTTCCATTTAATTCTCTTCCAATCCCTCGCTGATTGTTGCAACAAGCTTTTCTTTGATTTCAAGAGGCGAGAACTCCTCTGTTGTAAAACCTGCAGCTCTTTTATGACCGCCGCCGCCAAATTTAAGGGCTATTTCTGCAGCATCAGTCAATGAGTCGGTTCTTAAAGAAACCTTCGTCTGTCCTTTTACCACTTCGGATATAAGAACTCCCGCATCTACCCCCGAAACTGTTCTCGGAAGCGAAGCAAGCCCGTTTAAGCAATCCTTTGTTATATTGTTTTTTACACAATAATCATAATCAAGTACAGCAATACAGATTTTTCCGTCTTGGAAAAATTCCATTTTCTGAATTAATGCAGCAGATACCTTATGAGACTCAAAGCTTTTTTCTTCGATAAGCTTTCTGTTCATAAACCCGTAATCAGCGCCTGCTTCTATTAATCTTGCAGCTTT
>JAZOOC010000212.1:0-3424 GCA_045654825.1 Clostridia bacterium
AAGTAAAAAAGTGTGCTGACGCACACTTTTTTAAATTGATAATTTATAATGTACAATGGAAAATTATGGTCAAAAATCGCCTTGGCAATTTTTAATTTAATTCAAATGCAGAGCATTTGCACCTTAATTTTCAACTTTCCATTTTCAACTTTCCATTTTTATCTGTAATTTTCTTCTAAGAATTCAATAATCGGTGTGGGATCTTCAAGTCCGTGAGGATGATGTCCGCAGCCTGGCTTTAAGATTGTTTTCATATTGCCGCCCTTGGCTTTGTAATGTTCAACAAGCCACTTGCCGCTTTCTTCCCAGATTACAGCCTCATCGGCATCGCCATAGACAAGAACAATGGGAATGTCATTGTCAGTAAGTTTATCCATAAAATCTATGGGGCTTCTGCGGAAGGCAATCAATGATTCAGCATCAAGGTTATAGAATTCATACATTTCCCTTGTTGTTCTTTCCTTTGTAACAGTATTTCTGCCAAGACCGCACTGACTGAGCATATTAACAGCAGGAGCATCAACATACATAACAGCAACAAGTTCGGGATATTCCTGGGCAAAACGGAGTGCCTGCATACCGCCTGCGCTCATACCCTCGGGGATGCACTTTTCTTCTGCGCCAAGCTTCTTTGCACAAAAACGTACAAACTCTGCCATCACCCTTAAATCCTCGTCAATAGCCCAACGGCAAATGTGATTTACATGGATGATGTAGTAGCCGCGCTGAAGCATTGCAATGTCAAAACCGGGGAAAGCACCCATATATTCGGTTTTCAGCACCATTCTGCCAATCGGTTCGCAATCAGGATAAACAATTATTGCATCAAATCCTTCAAATTCAAACTCTTCGCTTCTGAATCCGTTCCACATTTTTAATTCCTCCAATTTAACATTTATCAATTCAACTCCATTGTACCACTTCATACTGTTTTGTCAACAAAAAAGCCCCAAAATAAGTACCAAAATATTCAACATTTTTTGTATCCTTTTGTAGATTAGTTACACATTCAAAAAGCTAAGGACTTTCAGCAATACAATTTCACTCTTTTCCACTTTCGACAAAAACCCCCATTTTTATTGACAATAACATCTTTATGTGCTAATATTTAAGGAAAGAAACCTTTGAAAGGATGACGAAAATGTTTTGTAAATATTGCGGAAACCCAGTGGAAGACAATTCTATTTTTTGCGGAAAGTGCGGAGCTAAAATTCAGGATATTAATAATGCTGAAAACATTTCTGCTCCACAAAATGAAGCTGTGGTTGAAAATGTTGAAATCCCAACCACCTCTAATAACTATTCCGCTCCCATAACAGCTGAATCACAAGGTGCAAATTATGCGCCCATAACTACAGAATCTGTATCAGCCGTTGATCAGCAGACAGCAGATTACCTGGCTGAAGTTACCCCACCGGTAACAGAAACAGTAACAGAAGTAGCCTTCTGTAGCTTCTGCGGCACATTAATTCCTGCAGGAGATACCTTCTGTCCTTCTTGCGGGCAGATGGGTGATGTTCCGGAATCCAAAACCTCTGCTCCAAAAAAGAAATCTTTTAAGAAGGCTGTTATTATTCCCGTTGTAGCTGTTGTAGCTCTTATTGCTATGGTGTGGGCATTTTATGCAGAAGCAAAAAATACACTGATGAAACTCGTTTTATCTCCCGAAGATTATTTTGGTTATGTTATCAAAACAAATTCAGAAGACCTAGTCGAAACACTTGCAAAGAATTTTACAGTTGCAAAGAACAGTGTGCTGAACAATACCGGTGGCAACGGCAAGTTAGAAGTACAACTTGGCGACAATTTCGCCACTATGGTTGAAGATTTAAGCGGCGAAGACATTTCTGAGCAAATTGGCTGGTTGAAAAGTGCAAGTATCTCTATTGATGCAAACAGAAAAGGTACTTTGATGAATGCCGGATACGGTATAAATGTTAACGGTGTTGATCTTGGCAAGGTTGATATGGTTGCCGATATGGGCGAACAGGAAGTTTACTTTGGTTTTCCCGATTATAATTCCGAATATCTGTATGCATCCTCCGGTGAAGATGCTTACAGCTATGCTCCGTCAACAGAATCTGTATATAACATGATGACCGCTATGATGGAAGCTCTCCCCGATGAGGATACTACAAAGAAACTTGCTTTGAAATACATAAAAACTATGGTAAAAGGTATAGCAGAAGTTGATGAATCCACCGAAACGCTGGAGACAGACGACATTTCTCAGAAAGTAACCGCTCTTTCCCTTGAAATAAACAGCGAAAACGTCAGCAGTGTTGTTTTGAACATTTTAAACGAAGTTAAGGATGACAAGGAAATTGAAAAGATTGTTGATGACATCGCATCGGTAATGGAACTTGACCCCGATGATTTCTGGGAAGAGCTTGACTACATAATCGAAGAAATCGAAGACTCCGATGACGATTTTGATACCGGCGCAAAGATTACATTGTTTGTCAACGGCAAAGGTGATATTATAGGATGTGAGATTAAGCAGGACAAAGAAGCTTTGTTTACAACCTACACTCTCGAAAAGGGCAAGAAATTTGCTTCCGTCACCGAAATTGGTTCAGGTTCTCAATCTGTTAAAATTGAGGGTAACGGAACAATTTCCGGCAACAAGAGATCTGCTGATTATTCTATAGAAGTTATGAATAATTCAATTATTGATATTGAACTTAGTGATGTAGATACAAAACTGCTTGAACAGGGTATATTTAACGGAAGCATAACCATTAAACCTTCTGATTTCCTTGTACAAATGGCAAACTTAGACGAAGCTTTGGGCGACCTTTCACTTACAATAAGCTCTGCTTCACAATCTCTTGAGGAAAGCGATTGTTCAATTGCAGTTGATTACAAGGGCAGCAATTGTGTTAAATTAATCTTAACAGCATCTACACAACAGTCTAAAGAAATCAACAAGCCCACCAACTACGCAGATGTTTATTACGAAGATGAAATTTTAGAATGGGCTAATAATCTTGACTTCTCATTATTTACAGACAGATTAAGGCAGGCAAACCTTCCCTCTGAGATTGTATCAGAAATCGAGTCATCAATTGAGCTCTGGAAATTCAGTATGACATATGATCCATATGCCGATATGTATGATGATGAGTATTACTATGACGATGAGTATTACTATGACGACTACTATGACGACTACGATTATGACTACGATTATGACTACGATTACGACTACGATTACAATTACTAAAGTATTCCATTAACACAATTTAATAAAAGCAAAGAAAACTGAGTGCTTTTTAGTCCTCAGTTTTCTTTAAAGGAATTTATCATGAAGATTGAACATATTAAAAAAAGTTATAAAAATAAAACAGTACTCAGCGATATCACTCTGGACATAGAAGACGGTCAGTGTATCGGGCTTCTTGGCGGCAATGGCAGCGGAAAG
>JAZOOC010000213.1:0-3287 GCA_045654825.1 Clostridia bacterium
AGAGTATCTCCCTTTACTCTGAATTTTCCTCGTGTGAAATCTATATCATTTCTTTCATATTGTATTTCTGCAAGCTTTTTTAATATACTGTCGCGGTCTTTTGTCATTCCCGGTCTTAAGGATATAACAAGATCAGTGTAATCTTCGGGGTCTCCCAGACCGTAGATGCAGGAAACAGAAGCAACTATAATAACATCCTTTCTCTCGAAAAGGGATATGGTTGCAGAGTGACGGAGTCTGTCTATTTCATCATTTATAGAAGAGTCTTTTTCTATATAAGTATCTGTGTTTGCAATATAAGCTTCGGGTTGATAATAATCATAATAGGATACAAAATATTCAACTGCATTTTCGGGAAAAAATTCTTTAAATTCGCTGCAAAGCTGAGCGGCGAGTGTTTTATTGTGAGCTAAAATTAAAGTAGGGCGATTGAGTTTTTCAATAACCTTAGCCATAGTATATGTCTTTCCCGAGCCGGTAACACCAAGAAGTGTCTGAAAGCGATTTCCCGCATTAATACTCTCCACAAGCTTGTCGATAGCTTGCGGTTGGTCACCGGTTGGTGCAAAATCTGAATGTAATACAAATCTATCCATTATATATGTCCTTTTCTTACTTATATATTATTAAATTGTATCATATTTAAGCTAATAATTCAACATTTTGATAAATTAATAATTGACTTTTTTCTGAAAATATGATACCATATCTTTGATACTGAGATTTGGAGATGTATCAAAACAAGTATACCTTGTTTTGGTGCGTCTTTTTTTATGTCCGAAAGGGGTATTTTTATGTATGATGTTGTTATTATAGGTGCTGGAATTGTTGGTACAATGACAGCTCGTGAACTTTCAAAATATAATTTGAAAGTATGTGTTCTTGAGAAAGAAAATGATGTTGCTATGGGAAGCACAAAAGCTAATTCTGCTATAATTCATGCAGGATTTGATGCAACCCCCGGCAGTCTTAAAGCAATTTTAAATGTTAAAGGTTCTCAGATGATGGAACAGATTACAAAAGAGCTTGGTGTTAAATATATAAATAATGGCTCTCTTGTAATAGGTTTCGATGAAAATGATAGAAAAACATTAAATGAACTTCTTAACCGAGGGGTAAAAAATGGTGTTAAAAATTTACGGATAATTGAAAAAGAAGAATTAAATATAATCGAACCGAATATTTCAGAAAATGTTATATGTGCACTTTATGCTCCCACTGGTTCTATTGTTTGTCCGTATGAGCTTGCTATAGCTTGTATGGGTAATGCAATGGATAACGGTGTTGAGTTAAAACTTAATTTTGAAGTTTATGATATTAAAAAAGAAAATGATTATTATTTTGTGTCATCACAAGATGAAACTGTAAAATCAAAGTTTGTTATTAATGCCGCCGGGATAAATTCAGATAAAATTGCAGAATTATCGGGAGATAATTCGATTGAAATTCATCCCAGACGGGGAGAGTATATCCTTCTTGATAAAAATTGCGGAAATATCGTTTATCATACGATTTTTCGAACACCATCTGAAAAAGGTAAAGGGATTTTAGTATCGCCTACAGTTGATAATAATCTTCTTCTCGGACCTACTTCTGAGGATATTGAAAATAAAAATGATAAATCTGTAACAGGAAACGGTATTGAAAACATTATCTCACAAGTAAAAGAAAATATAAAAACAATTCCGCTTAATAAAACAATAACCTCGTTTTGCGGATTAAGAGCAGTTGGAAATACAGGTGATTTTATAATTAATTCTCCGTTTAAAGGTTTTGTAAATGCTGCAGGAATTGAATCTCCAGGTTTATCTGCTTCTCCGGCAATAGCTGAATATATCTGTAATATTCTTAAAGAGCAGGGACTTTCCTTATTGAAAAAAGAAAATTTTAATCCTATAAGAAAATCAATGTTTTTCTTTAATGAATTAACTATGGAAGAAAAGAATGAAATAATAAAAAAAGATAAATCATACGGAAAAATTATCTGCAGATGCGAACAGATAACCGAAGGTGAAATTTTAAATGCGTTAAGAACTAACCCAAGACCGACAGATATGGATGGAGTTAAACGCCGCACCCGTTCACAGATGGGAAGATGTCAGGGCGGTTTTTGCGGTCCGCAGATAATGGATATCATTTCCAAAGAACTTAATATTCCATATATTGAAATAACAAAATCAGGCGGTAAATCTTATGTTAATTTATCGGTGACGAAAGAGGTGTAATATAATGTGTGAATTAGTTGTTGTTGGCGGTGGTCCGGCGGGGATGAGCGCCGCGATTTCTGCATATAAAAACGGAATTAAAGATATAGTAATTCTTGAAAGAGAAGCTTCTCTTGGCGGAATATTAAAACAATGTATACATAACGGTTTTGGACTTCATAAATTCAAGGAAGAGCTTACAGGACCCGAATATGCGTTAAGATATGAAAACGAGGTTAAAAAACTCAATATTCGCTATGAGCTTGATACAACAGTTATAAATATATCCAGCGATAAAGTGATTACCGCAACAAATCCTGATAAAGGGATATTTCAATTAAAACCCAAAGCTATCATACTTGCTATGGGATGCCGTGAAAGACCGAGGGGTGCTTTGAATGTGCCAGGAAAGCGACCTGCAGGAATTTTCAGTGCAGGAAATGCACAGAAACAGGTAAATATCAAAGGCTATCTTCCCGGTAAAGAAGTTGTTATTCTCGGGTCGGGTGATATTGGTCTTATCATGGCAAGGAGAATGAGTCTTGAAGGTGCAAATGTTAAAGCTGTGTGCGAAATTATGCCGTATTCGGGTGGTCTTGCAAGAAATATAGAACAATGCTTAAATGATTTTGATATTCCTTTGAAATTGAGTCACACTGTTATTGATATTCACGGTGATGAAAGACTAACCGGTGTTACTATAGCAAAAGTTGATAACAGAAGAAAACCGATTTCGGGAACAGAAGAATATATAAAATGCGATACACTTCTTTTGTCGGTTGGACTCATACCCGAAAACGAGCTTACATTAAGTGCAGGGATAGATATTGATAATATAACCGGAGGTGCTGTTACAGACCAATACAGACAGACCTCTCTTGAGGGTGTGTTTTCCTGCGGTAATGTTTTGCATGTTCACGATTTGGTAGATTATGTTTCAGAAGAATCGGAAATTGCGGGAAAAAGTGCCGCATTATATATAAATATCAGGCTTTGTAAAAATTGCGATATAAATCTTATAACTGACGGAAAAATCAGATATACTGCTCCGCAGACAATAACAAATGTTAATGATACGGATTT